>JBGOUW010000179.1:0-8890 GCA_041477755.1 Binatia bacterium | reverse complement strand
CACGGAATGCTCGGGCGCGAAGAGCAACCCCTGCTCCAGCAGCTCGACGATGGGGTAGAGGGCAGAGTTCTCGTGATACGGCGAACAGCGGCATTCGAGCCAGCTGTGTGCATGCTCGGCGAGCCGCTCACGCAGCACCTGCAGCAGCCGCGACTTGCCCATGCCGGCATCGCCTGAAATGAGCGCAACCTGTCCGCGACCGTCTTGGACGTGCTCCCACAAATCGAGCAGTAGTCCGACCTGCTGCTGCCGGCCGACCAACGGGGTCAGCGTGCCGGCGTTGGCCAGGTCGAGACGACTGCGCATGCCACTGGTGCGTACCGCGCGGAAAAGCTGCATGGGCTCGGCCACGCCCTTCAGCTCGTGGCGTCCCAGATCTTCGAGTACGAAGACCCCGGTCACCAGGCGGCGCGTTGCGTCGCTGATGACCACGGTGTTCGGTGCCGCGCTCCCTTGCAGTCGCGCGGCGAGATTCGGCGTATCCCCGACGATCGCGCCCTCTTCACGGGACGAGCCAGCACCGAAATCGCGCACCACCACCAGACCGGTATGCACCCCCATGCGGACGGCGAGTGGACGGTCGCGCAGCTGTGGCACCCGCTCCTGCGCCCGTGCATTCAGCGCCGGAAGATCCACCACCATCCCCAACGCGGCGCTGATCGCCCGCACCGGATCGTCCTCGTGCGCCTGTGGAAAGCCGAAGTAGACGAGTACGCCATCGCCGAGGTACTTGGCGACGTGCCCGCCGAACCGTCTGACCACCTCGTCGACCATCTCATAGTAGGCGCGGACCACCTCACCCATTTCTTCGGGATCGAGGCGCGCGCTCAGCTCTGTCGAGCCAACCAGGTCGCAGAACAGCACTGTCAGCTGGCGGCGTTCGCCGTCGGTGCTGGAAGCTGTGGTCGCAGGCGGCGGTTGCGGTGCGGCAGCGCCCTTCGGCACCGCGAGCGGCCTGGCGGAGAGCGGCGCCGCACACTCGGGGCAGAACTTTGCCGTCGAGGGCACCTCTGTGCCGCACGCAGGACAGCGCGCGGCGAACGGGCTGGCGCATTCAACGCAGAATTTGGCTGCGGGTGGATTCTCGTGCTGGCACTTGGGACACTGCATGGTGTCGCTGGTCTCCCAGATCGATCACGGAGCTGTCAAGCGAGCGAGCTAGCGTGTACGGTACGCCGCTGCAAATCGATCCCACAGTCGCGGCCGCTGCGACTTGCGCACGGCGACGGCATAGACGTGGGTTGCACCGTGCACGTTGGACTGAAAGACAATCCAGTTCCCATCGGGGGTAAAGGAGACGTTGGGCTCCTCGGTTCGATAGTCGTGGCGCGCGAGATCGACCAGCCGTTCGGCGCGGAGGACCCCGCGCTTCGGCGTGAAAAGATAAATCCACTGGCCATTGTGGGGAGCGGCTACGCTGCTCGGTCCGCCACCGTCGCCGGCGAACAGCTTGCCATCGGGCGATGCGTTGTAGTGGACCGACCAGTGTTTACGGCGCACGCGGAATCTGAACTGTCTTCCAGTCGCCAGCTCGTGGCCGGCAAGCCAGAAATTCTTTGCCCTGGGCGTTTGCAGGTCGTACCAGATGATCGTGCCGTCGACGCTGAAGAACTCGTGCCCGGCGATCTCCATGGGCATCGTGCGGGTGTGGATCTTCTGCAGATCCGAACCGTCAGTGCGCATCGTCCAGATGCGATCCACTTTGTGCCACGGACCTTCGTGGCAGAACAGGATCCGCGTCGGATCGGTGGGCGAGCACTGGACGTGGTTCAGCCAATCATGACTGCGATGGATGGTGCTCGTCTCGCCGCTGGTGATGTCGATCCGGTAGAGTCGCATCGGCAGACGCGCGGCCAACCGAGCGTCGAGCCCCCCTTCGACCCAGCCAGGCCGTGGCCTCGGGCTCGGCGCTTGAGTGGGGAGGATCGATGGAACCAACGGCATCGGTTCGCCTTCGACCGTGCAACCGACGAGTAACGTCTCGTCCGCATTCACCGCCAGATCGGCGGCACCGTCGTAAATTTCGGCAGGGAGGTGCGCAATGCGGCGGGTGGCGCGGGTGTCGAGGTGGGTGACAAACACCGAGCCTTCTCGGGTGTAGAACACCTGCCGGCTCTTCCGGCCGACGACGATCTGGCGTGCATCGCCCTCGACCAGCGGCTCGACCTCGCGCCTCTTGAGATTGATCGCGGCGAGTCCGGTCGGCGTCGTGACGATCAGCTTGTCGCCCTCTGCCGTGTACGCATTTTGGTGGAAGGAGAGATTCCACGTGCCAGGTTCGCGCGACAATCGAACTACTGCGTGACCGGTCGCAGGCTCGATCCATTCGGTTTTCGGCGCTTCAGAAGCGGCGTCGGCAACCGTTGCATCCACCGAGCGAGGTTTTCCCCTACGCCAATTCATCTCACGGCCGAGCACTCTGCGCATCGGCGGGAGTCCAGAGCGACTCGATCAACTTGCGGTAGCGCTCGCCCACCGCTGCGAGCGACGTTGCGGTGCGCAGCCCCGCGGCATACCGCCGCGTTGCCTCCCAGTACGCGCGCGACAACCATCGATCCGGATCGGCCGGAGAGGCAACGTCGAAGCCTCGGGCCCGAAAATACTCCGCCGAGTAGCTGTCGGGATTTACTGCGAACGGGACACCGGACGCGACGAACTGCTGCGCCTTCGTCGGTGGCTTGTAGTACTGCTCGAACTTGTCCGTCAGCTTGACGTCGATGGCCGCCCTGCATTCCTGCATCATCTCGAGCTGGCGGCGTTCGTTCCACTGGTACACGCGATACCGACCTATAGACTTCGTATTTCGGTAGACCCCAAACTTCATCCCGATCTCGGCGGCGAAGACGCGCCCGACGTGTCGGGCACGGTAGTTCGTGATGTCCGTCAGGATGCGGACTTCGGATTCGATCGGGTGCTGCGCAAGCCAATGCATGAGATAGGGAACATACTGGCACCCGCCGATCCAAAGCACGAAGCCGCTGTCCCTATAGTCGGCCAGTTCGGTCAACGCATAGCGCACGTGGTGCTCGACGAAATGGGTGTTAGCGCAGTGGGTTTGCACGCAAGGCAAAAGCCGCTCGCTGTGTACCAGGACCATGGCGCAGGCGTGAAACAAGCCCGCATCACGTGCCAGCTGGTCGGGACTGGAGTACGCATCAATCGGGCAATAGACGAGCTTCACACGCTTGCGCTGCGCCGTGCTTACGAAACTGTCGGGTGGGCGTTCTTTGATCGCGAATACGACGTCGCAGTCAGGCAGCGTGGACCATGATCGGTAGAACACCACGTCGTAATACTTGGAGAGCTCGCGCGCGGTGTCGAAGCCGACCCAATTCCATGACGGCAGATCGCGCACCGGGCCGAATGCAATCGTGCGACGCAGGGGCGCTCGCAGCGAGATCCCGGCGGTGTCACCATCGACGCGTAGTGCCACTGTGGTCGGAACGTGATCACCGTTCGGCGCATTGGCCGCAGCCGAATCACCGCGCGACTCGGCAACTGTGACATCGGTGAGGGCACCTCCTCTCGGCACTGCTGCGGCATCGAGGAGCCAAGAAGGAGGATCGCGAAATCTACGACGCAGCGGCGAACCGAGCGAGATGACGGTCGCGCGCATCGCGGCCGCGACCCACGATCGGTTGCTGGCTATGCGAGCGGAAAATCGATCCGATCGTCGGACCACCGCTGAGGGATGGACCTCGCGGTGGAACAGCGGTGTCTCGTCGAGCGTCTGGGGAAACATCCCATAGCGCAGCCTCGTCTTGCGCGCCACGTACGGAAAACTCAGTTGATCGCGCCGCGAACTCTGCGTGATCTCCTCCCACCAGGCTTCATTGAACGCGTTCACCGCTGCGGTGTGACGGCGCAGTACCACGGTACACTCGGCCAGACCGAGGTTGGGAGGGTAGCCCTCACGGCTGTAGCGGCTGATCTGGTTCCACACGACGGCCGGATCATCGAGATGCCGATGGAGACACACGGCGGCCTCTTGGTAGATGCAGGTTCGCGTTCGGTGCCGGAAGACCATCAGATCACAGTCGGCGAGATACAACTCGGTCAGCCGCTGAATCGTGTGGGTGAAGCGAATCGTCACCGAGCCGTCGATCCACAAACTATAGCGCGCATCGGGAAAGTAGACGTGCGGAAGGACTTTGTGGATCTTGGCGTTGCGACACGGATCGCGGAATTCCGTGTGGACTGGCCGCACCTGCCACGTTGCGGACTCCCGTGGCACATCGAGGAACGCGACAAAATCGGCTCCCTCCGTCGCCGCGCGGGGCTGCTCCTTGAGGTTGTCGTACTCCCGTGTGATCGCCGTGAATACGACGATCGAGCCGCGCGAGTCCGCCCGCGCAACCGCGGAGCGCGGAGCATTGCCTTGACGCTGATCGTCGTCGCTGGTCATCCGTCGACTCAGATCCCGTACCAGCGAAGGACGAGGAAGCGAATCGCGAGGGAGGCGACGAAGACAGAAAACCCGGCCGCCAGGAATGTCAGATGGCGGGCCGCGAAGACCCCGACGAACCTGCGGTTGGACAGGAGGAGAAACGGCAGCGGCGTAATCGGGACGTAGTACCGGCCCTGGATGAACGAGATCGTGCCAGAACCCACCGCATTCCACCCGAGGTAATTGAGGCTGTCGATCAGACCAACCGTGGAGACGGCAACCGCGAGGATGAGCGCCTTCGCCCTGACTCCGAGAGCGCTGCCCTTCTCGCCATCAACGAACGCGACCCACATCAATACGATCTGATGGAGCCAGCCGTAGGATTCGGGCACGTGCCCGACGTACCCGAAGCATTGCCCCAGATAGCTCCGCCCGTTGTTGCGCACGTCATCGAGCAAGATGAGGACATAGCTGAGCGGATGGCTGAGGATGAAGGCCATCTGCCGTGCGGGATCAGCATCAGGCGCGATGTATTGCGGAGCGTAGAGTGATCGAATCGCCCAGAACCAGGCGATCAACGCCAGCGCATTGAGCCCGGCAATAGCACAGAAGGTTGCGAGATACCGTCGCCGACTGCCGACCTTCTCGACCGGGCAGAGGAAGTAGAGAAACGTCAGCGGGAAGTACGCTACCTTCGAGAGCGACACCACCAATGAGCAGAGAATCACGAGGACGAGCCAGCGACCGCTGAGATGCGCTTCGGGATCGAGCGCCAGCCGCAGGAACATCGCGATCAAAAGAAACGAGCAGGCGTTGGTGACGCTGTCCGCGGTCAGCAAAGTCATCTGGCGGAGCGCCATGGGAGTCACGGCGAGCAAGACGAACAGTCGTTTCCCGATTGGAGTGATACGAATCGCCAGGAAGGTCAGCGCGAGCGCGGCCAACAGCCCGGTGAATCGGCCGAGGTAGAGAAGGACA
The DNA here is from genome assembly GCA_041477755.1 of Binatia bacterium. Lineage (GTDB taxonomy): Bacteria > Desulfobacterota > Binatia > HRBIN30 > JACQVA1 > JACOST01. The sequence goes on along the minus strand of JBGOUW010000179.1, from coordinate 3,525 downwards.
AAGGGAGACCCTTCGAACGCCCGCGCGACGCCGATCACCAAGGCTTGGGGGAGATACGGAACCGGCGCGTAGAGCGCGGTATTGCGAAAATCGACAAAGATCCGGTCGTCAGGATTGAGCGGCGTCAACCTGGACAATACCCGTTCCAGTAGGTTCCGCGGCTCCTCGTACGGGTGGGCGCGTCGCGGAAGGTCCTTCAGGGTTCTCGGCAAGAGGCCTCCCACGTCAGCATCTTTCCTCTCGGCCACGATGAACCCTTCCGAAATTTGGTAGGTGCGGAACAAATGCTTTGGCTCATCGGCTCCCCGAAACGGCGGCGTCAACAACACGGAGAGGATTCCGGCGACCAAGCCGACTGCGAGGAAAACCTGCTCCGGACGCACTCGTCGCGTCTCGAAGCGGAGCGGGTGCCGACCCCAGAACGTCGTCACGACACCGGCCTCGGCGTGCGCCTGCACTCAGTCGAAGAGCTGCAGCTGTTGGTGCGCGCCATTGTGCCCAGCGGTTTCGGATTCGAGGTACCGGCCCATGATCGCCGACGCCTCACCGATCGCCTTCAAACAGCCGTGTTCGAGCCACATCGCTCGATCGCAGAGGGCCGTGATCATCGCTGGCTCGTGTCCCGCCAGGATGACGGTTCGATCGGAGCGAATCAGCTCACGGATCTTCGCCATGCCCTGGTGCCGAAATCCGGCGTCACCCACCGCCAACGCTTCGTCGATCAGCAAGATGTCCGACTCGAGATGCACGGCAACGCTAAAACCAAGCCGTGCCTTCATCCCGCTCGAATAGCGCTTGAAGGGCGTGTCGATGAATTCCGCCAAGCCCGAGAACTCCACGATCTCGGCGAACTGCCTGCGGATCTGCGCCTCGCGAAAACCCAGCAGCGCTCCGTTCAGGAAGATGTTTTCGCGGCCGGTGAGTTCGGTGTGAAAACCCGTCCCCACTTCCAGCAGCACGCCCACGCGGCCATAGATGTCGGCGCGCCCTTCGGTGGGACGGGTGATGCGCGAAAGGATGCGCAGCAGCGTCGTCTTCCCGGCGCCGTTGCGACCAACGAGACCGATAGTTTCTCCGCGCCGGATCTCGGCGGACACGTCGCGCAACGCCCAGAACCACTCTGCGCGCTTCGCCTGGCGCATTCGTTCGGCCAGCACGTTGGCCTGGAGCCCCTTGGGATACTGCTTACCGAGCCCCTCGATGCGGATGACGATCTCAGACATCGTTCACAACAGATCGACCACCAAATGCTCGGTGCGTTGAAAGAGAATCGCGCTCCGCACCAGGACCAGCAGCACCACCAGCGTGGTCAGCACCAGCGTCCAATCGGGCGCCTGGCCGGTCCCCAGAAACATCCAGCGGAAGCCCTCGACAACGCCGAACATCGGATTCAACCGGTAGAGCACCCACACCACCCCCGGAAAGCGCTTAGCCACCAGCGTTGCGGAGTAGGCGACCGGGGTTGCGTACGACCACGCCGGCAGAAGATACCCGACGAATTGGCTAGTGTCGCGATAGCGCACCTGGAGCGCCGCAAACGGCAGCCCCACCGCCAGTCCCGCCGCGATGGCCAGCAGCATGAAGAAGGGCAACAGCAGAACCCGCGCGGTCGGGTGAACTCCGTAGAGGAACATGATCCCAATCAGGATGACCAGCGAGCAACCGAAGTCGGTGAGCGCCGACAACGCCTCCGAGAGCGGCAGGATCAAGCGCGGAAAATATACCTTGGGGATGATCCCCTGGTACTTCACGAGGCTCGCCGTGCTGCGCTGCACCGCCGCGGCAAACAGTTCCCACGGCAGCAGAGCCGTGTAGGTAAACAGCGGGTACGGCACACCTTCCGAGGGAAGCTGAGCGATCTTGCCGAACACGATGGTAAACATCGCCATGCGGACAAGCGGGGTGAGAATGAACCACAGAGGTCCGAGCATTGTCTGACGATAGCGCGTCTTCAGATCGCGGCGGAGCAGCGCCAGCAATACGTGACGATGTCGCCAGACCTCCGCCAGTTGCAGCGGCTCCCAAGGGCGCGGGGGCTGGATGCTCACCGTCGGCGGTGTGCCAGCAAAGCCCGGAACCATTTCCACCGGCGGTACCTTCACGATCTCTCTTTCTGAAACTTCAACCAGCGACCCCGCCAAGACCAACGCGCACGCGTATACTGGAAATCACTGTTCATACCAAATTCGCTCGACCCACCCGACGCTCTGCATCACCCGACCGAAGCCATTGACTTGAAAAATCACGGTGGCTAGAAGCGGCCGGGATGCGGGCGCCTCACGTTCATTCGCTCGCGCCGCAGGGTGGCGGCAAGTTCGCCACGCGGCCCTATCCCGCAGCAGCACGGAGGAGACGACATGACCGACTGGCTGGACGCAAAGCGGCGCGAGGAAGACGACGACGAGGATCGAGACGACGTCGATGAGTTGGACGAGGACGACGACGCTGACGGTGACGATTGGGATGACGATGACGACGACGATGACGACGACGACGACGAGGACCTTGACGACGAGTGACGGCTAACGGGAATTCATGCGCGCGGTCGTGCAACGCGTGCGCGAAGCGAACGTCAGCGTTGACGGCCGACGCATCGCGGCGATCGGTCCGGGGCTCATGGTGCTGCTCGGCGTGGGCACCGATGATTCCGAGGCCGACGCCGCCTGGCTCGCAGACAAGGTGGTCCGTTTACGGATCTTCGAAAATACCGACGGAAAATTTGATCGCTCCGTGCTCGACGTGGGCGGCGCGGTGTTGCTGGTCTCGCAGTTCACGCTCTACGGCGACACCGCCAAAGGCCGCCGGCCATCATTCACTGCCGCGGCGCGACCCGAACGGGCTGCGCCGCTGTGCGAGGCGGTCGCCGCGCGTATGCGCGGGCACGGCATTCACGTCGAAACCGGTCAGTTCGGCGCGCATATGGATGTGGCACTCGTGAACAACGGACCGGTCACAATCTGGCTCGACAGTGCAGAGACGGATCTCGGCGCCGAGGCGCCGAGGCGCTGCGACGAACCCTGAGACGGACCATGCCGCGCGCGGGCTTCTATGCGATCGCATCGTCCCGCATCACCTTCGGGCGCGATGGGCGCTGGTATTCCGACGACGAGCCGATCGTCAATCAGCGCATTGCCGATTTGTTCAGCCGCCACATCACTCGCCATCCGGATGGCGGCTATCAGATCGTCATGGGCGACGAACGCGCGCACATCGAGGTGGAAGACACCCCGTTCGTGGTGATCTCCGTTGGAGGCAACCGGGACGAGGGCTTTACGATCCGATTGAACGACAACAGCGAGGAATCGCTCGCGGCGGCGACGTTGCGGGTGGGCGACGATCAGTCCTTGTCGTGCGCCGTCAAGAACGGCACCGAACGCGCGCGCTTGTTGCGCGCCGCGCACTACCAACTCGCACCGTTCATCGAAGAAGTCGCGCCGGGGCGATTCGCGCTCCGCTGCCGTGGCAGCGAACACCCCATTGTCCACATCTGAATCTTCGCGGGCCGATCCCCTGCTGCACGTCGTG
>JBGOUW010000138.1:0-10305 GCA_041477755.1 Binatia bacterium | reverse complement strand
GGAGCGGAGCAGGCGGCTCGCGTTTACAATCTGCTGGTGACCAACACGCCGCAATACGCCGGCGAGTTTCGCTTCGACGCCGACAACTCAGTCGATGACGGCCGCCTCGATCTCCATCTCTTCGCCGGTGGGCTCGACTATCTGCGTCGCTACCCCGCCGCGTGGCGGCGACATGTTCACTACCACCGAGATGAGCCTGTTGCACCGCCTGAGTTGCAACGCGTGCGTGAACTACAGATCGAGTCGATGGCACCGCTCGCGGCGCAGCTCGACGGCGAAGAATGGGGAACGGCGTCGTCGTTCACCATCAAGGCCGTTCCCAACGCGCTGGTGATTCGCGTGCCTCCTCAGAGTCACCAGTCACGAGTCACGAATGACGAGTCACGAATCACGATTGCGTGATCGGAATGTGTCGCGGCTGGGCGCGCACACGTTCCAACCAGCTGCGAACGACGGGGTAGGGCGCCAGATCGAATCCGCCTTCATTGGCGACGTGGGTGTAGGCATACAGTGCGATGTCGGCGATCGAGGAGCGCTCGCCGACGAAGAACGTGCGCGCCGCCAGGTGCTGCTCCATCACGTCGAGCGCGGCGTAGCCGAGTTGTCGCTTCGCCGGGATCAGGGCGGCGCGCTCAGGCGTCAGCTCCGAGTGCAGCCAGAAACGCACCGTCGCGATGTTGGGCTCGTGGCTGTATTGCTCGAAGCCCATCCACTGCAAGACTTGCGCGCGCTCTAGCCGGTCGATCGGGAAGAACGCCGTGCCCTCGGCGAGATAGAACATGATGGCGTTCGACTCAGGCAGAAACACTCCGTTCTCCAGTTCGAGTGTCGGGATGCGGCCATTCGGGTTCTTCTGGAGAAACTCGGCCGTGCGGGTCTCGCCCTTGTTGATGTCGAGCTCGACACGCTCGAACCGAATGCGAAGTTGCGTCAGCAGCAGTCTTACCTTGTAACCGTTGCCCGATGGCAAGTAGTCGTAGAGTCGCAGCATGACGTCCCCTTTCGGTCGCGCGTTGTAGCACACGCGCGCGCCGGAGAGGCGTGTTGCGTTCCGACGCCCGTGTAGGGGCGACGCATGCGTCGCCCGGCGTTCGAAGATATCAGACCGCCGTTAGCAGGATCGGACGGCCGCGAGTGACCACGAGCGAGTGCTCGTAGTGCGCGCTGAAGCCGCCGTCGGTGGTCTTCATCGTCCAGCCGTCATCGGCTTCGAAGACGGTTCCGGCGCCCGCAGCGATGATCGGTTCGACGGCGATCACCAGCCCGTCGGTGAGCACGCGCCGATCGCGCGTCTCGACGTAGTTGGGGATCGTCGGCTCTTCGTGAATGGCGCGGCCGACACCGTGGCCGCCAAGTTCGCGGATGACGGAGAAGCCGCTGCGCCGCACTTCAGATTCGATGGCGCGGCTGACGTCCTGGATGCGCCGGCCGGCTTGGATCACGTCGAGCGCGCATTCGAAGGCGCGCCGCGCGCACTTCGCCAGCGCACGATGTCGTGCCGACACCGGCGGCACAGCGACGGTGATTGCCGCGTCGGCGATGTAGCCGTCTTGCTCGGCGACGAGATCGAGCTTGACGAGGTCGCCCGCGCGAATGACGCGATCACTCGGCACACCGTGGACGGCCTCGTCGTTGACGCTGATGCAGATCGATCCCGGAAAGTCATAGAAGAGGCGCGGCGCCGAGCGCGCGCCTCGCGCGGCGAGCAACTCGGCGCAGCGACGGTCGACGTCGGCCGTGCTCATTCCCGGACGCAACTCGCTCTTGAGCTGCTGCAATACCGCCGCGACGACGCGGCCGACGCGTCGGAGATGATCGAAGTCGTGTGGCGATTGGATGCTCATGGTCGGCGCAGCTTAGAGGAATGCAGCCGTCGATGCACGCGGGCGTTATGCCGGGTAGTGGGTCAGTTTGAATCCCATCGACGCTTCGTGACCGTCATCCTGAGCATCGCCAATTCTGGCGCGAAGGATCTTCTTCGTAGCGACGGAAGATTCTTCGCCGCGAAAGTGCGATGGCTCAGAATGACACCGTGCGACGGCAGGGAACAAATCAAGCTGACCGACTACCTCATGCCGTGGGCAACAGTCGCTGTCCGGCGCGCATGGCGGCGTCCCATCCGGGGAGGAGTTGCGCCGCATCGAGATCGACCGGTGGGGTCGGGGCGCTGACCAGCGGCTGCAATGCCGATTGCCACCAGCCCACGTCGTGCCACGCACCGAACTTGAAGCCGACGTGCTGATAGACACCGACCGGTGTGAAGCCGAGCGATTCGTGCAGGCCGACGCTGCCCGCGTTGGGCAAGGTGACGCCCGCATAGGCATGATAAAAGCCCTGCACCACCAGGAGCCGGAACAGCGACGTGTACAGCGCCCGCCCGACGCCCATGCGGCGTGCGTGCTCGTGGATGTAGACGGTGACGTCGGCCGACCATTGGTACGCGGCGCGCGCGCTGTGTTGGCCGGCGTACACGTATCCGAGTACGTCGCCACCGCGGTCACACACCAACCAGGGCCAGTGCTCGAGCGTCTTCACGATGCGCTGCCCAGTCTCCTCAACGCTCGGCGGCTCGAATTCGAAGGAGATCGCCGTATCGCGCACGATCGGGGCGTAGATCGCCTGGATCTGGGCCGCGTCGGCCTCGGTTGCGATACGGATAGTCAGCATGCGTCGTGGTTCATCTGTGTGTACTCATACATCGCCTCCCAGTCCTTCGCCACGTGGGATAGTCGCCCCTTCACGGGATTCTCGCGAATGTACTTCCGCTTCTTGATGAACTCCACCTCGGACGCAGCCGGGCCGCCCGCGCTACTCGGATCTCCTTGAAGTTCGAAAGTCTCGGTAGGGCGGGCGTGCCGCCCGCCTCCTTGCCTGAGTTGCTCCACCGGTCGCGCATCAGATACAAGCCACCGAACTGGCGGTGCATGGCGGTTTTCTCGTCGAACAAAGCAGTAGTCACCGGTTGCGGCGCGTTGTCGCCGCTGGGCTGTGGGGTGCCGGCGTTCTGGAGCGGGCTGCTCGCTGGGCGCAGCGGCTTGGCGCCGATGCTGGTCGCCGACGATGGCGGCTCTGTTCGGGTGCTTGCCGGTGAAGTGAAGGACTTCGCGCCCGAGCGCGATCTCGCCGCGGATGAAGTTCAGCGCCTCGATCGCATCACGCAGTACGCGCTGGTTGCGGCCCGTGAGGCGTTGAACGACGCAGCGCTCGATTTGACGTCGGTTGACCGCACGCGAGTCGGCGTGATTTTAGCCACGACGGTAGGCGGCATGCTGATCGGCGAATCGTATCAGCATGCCAAACACGACGGCCGATCATTTGATGCGCGACAGCTGCTGCACCATCCGTACTACGCCGTCGCAATGCGGCTAGCACGCGAGCTCGGCGTACGAGGGCCGGTGGTGAGCCCGTCGATCGCCTGCGCCTCTGGTACGCAGGCGGTCGGGCTCGCGCTCGAATTCATCCGGCGCGGGCAGGGTGACGTGTTCATCGTCGGTGGAGCGGAGACGATCTGCGCGTTCGTTACCCACGGCTTCAATTGCCTGCGGGCGACGACAACCGACATGGTGCGACCGTTCGACGCCCGGCGCGATGGTCTCGCCCTCGGCGAAGGCGCGGCGGTGCTGGTGGTCGAGTCGCTGGCGCACGCGCAGGCGCGTGGTGCCCGGGTCGACATTGAAGTTGCCGGTACGGGTTTGTCGAGCGATGCGACGCATATGACCGCACCCGCTCGCGACGGCTCGGGGGCCGCGCGGGCGATGCGTGCCGCCCTCGCCGATGCCGCGATCGAGCCGAGTGCGATCGACTGCATCAGCGCACACGGCACGGGCACGGTCTACAACGACGCGATGGAGATTGTGGCGATCACCGCGGTGTTCGGTGACAACGCGGCGCGCATTCCGGTCAACGGAATCAAGGGGGCGATCGGCCACACGTTGGGCGCCGCCGGCAGCTTCGAGGCGATCATGAGCGCGCAGATCCTGCGCACCGGGCTAATCCCGCCGACCGCCAACTGCGAGCAACTCGATCCTGGATGTCCGCTCGACATCGTTCGCGGTGCGCCGCGACGGCTGGCGGCACGCACGGTACTCTCGACCTCGTCGGCGTTCGCGGGCAATAACGCGTCGATTGTGCTGAGGCGGATCTGATGCCGTGATGCAGCCCGTCGTTGTCACTGGCATCGGGGTGATCTCCCCGCTCGGGTGTTCGGCCGCCGAGCTGACGCGCAACTACGCTGCGTTTGAGCGCAGCCCGGATGCAACGCCGCGACCGGGCGAACTTTCCCAGATCCCGCTCGATGTCATTCCCGCCGACAAGCGCGCTCGCATCGGACGCCTCGATCGCCTGTGCCGGATGTTCTTGGCCACATCGTATCTCGCGGTCGAGGACGCGGGCCTCCGTGTCCCCGCGGGCGATGCGGAGCGCGTCGGCCTGTCGTTCGGCACCGGCTTCGGCTGCCTGCTGACGAACGCGGAGTATCATCAGAAAATCGTCGACAATGGCCCCGCAGCGGCGAGTCCGCGTCTGTTCGCGTACACTGTGTCGAGCGCTGCCGCGGGCGAAGTGTCGATTGCGTTTGGCATCAAGGGGCCAAACGTCACGACGCTCATGGGATTCGCGGCCGGCCTTGGCGCGATCGGGTACGGCTTCGATCTGATTCAGCTGGGCAAAGCCGATGTTGTGCTCGCCGGCGGTGCCGATGCGATCGGCCCCGCGCTGATGGAAGGACTGCGCGATATGGGGTTGCTCAAGGTAGCCGAGCAGGCGCGTCCGTTCGAAGATTCCGTCGCGGGCGTCTGCCCGTCGGAAGGTGCGGGGGTACTCGTGCTCGAACGTGCGGATCGCGCGGCGCAGCGTGGGGCGCGCGTGTGGGGACGAATCGCCGGCTATGCCGCCGGTTTTGAGCCGACGCTGACGCATCCCGCGTGTGAAGCGACCGGCGTTGTCGCAACCATGCAGCGCGCCCTCACGCTCAGTGGCCATCCGCCGGATGCCGTCGGACTGGTGCTGAGCAGCGCACACGGTACGCCGATCGATGCGATCGAGCGCGCAGCGATCACGCAAGTGTTCGGCGCGCAGCCACGCGTGCTGGCACCGAAGGCTGCCCTGGGTGAGACCTTCGGCGCCAGCGGCGCGTTGGCGCTGGCGCTCGCAGCCGGGCACGCCCGTCGCGTAGGGGCGACGCATGCGTCGCCCTCTTTGCATCCTGTCGCAGAGGGAGGGCTCGGAAGAGCCTCGTTGATCATGGTCAACTCCCTATGCTATTCGGGCAACGTCGTTAGCCTTCTGTTTCACCCTGAACGATGACCATGGCCAGCCCGTCGCTGCGTGTTCTCCTGATCTCCGCCAACACGGAGAAGTTGCCCGACCCGGTGTTCCCGATCGGCGCCGCGTACATGGCCGCGGTAGCGGAAAAGCATGGACATCGCGTTGACACGCTCGATCTGTGCTTTCTCGACACGCTGCGGCCGACGCTCGACGAGAAGATCCGGGCCTGCGATCCGCAAGTCGTCGGCATCTCGCTGCGCAACCTCGACTCGTCGTCGTATCCGCAGAACACGTCGTACATCGACGACTACCAACGACTCATAACTGCCGTGCGTGGGTTGACCAGCGCGCCGATCGTGCTCGGCGGTGCCGGCTTCACGATCACACCGCAGACGATCCTCGAATACCTGGGTGCCGACGTCGGTGTGGTCGGCGAAGGCGAGATGGCGTTCCCTTGGATCTTGCAGCAGCTCGCCGGAGGACAACCGCTTGCCTCGACGCCGGAGTTCATCTGCGAGCCGGTGAACGGCGGCGTCTGCGTCAGCTCGGTCACGCGCATCAAGCAGCTCGACGTCACCGGTGTCCCGATGCGCCAGCGCTTCGACATGCAACGCTACTACGAGCGCGGTGGCGCGCTCAACATCCAGACCAAGCGCGGTTGCTACTTTGAATGCGTCTTCTGCAGCTACCCGCTCATCGAAGGCTCGAAGGTGCGGATGCGGACGGCGACCGCCGTGGTCGACGAGATGCAGGCCATGCGCGCGGAGTTCGGCATCCGCCATTGGTTCTTCGTCGACAACATCTTCAATATGCCGATCCGTCACGCCAAGGACGTCTGCGCCGAGATCATCGCGCGCGCGCTCGACGTCGAGTGGTCGGCGTATCTCAACCCGAAGTTCATGGACGCGGAGTTGTGCGACCTGATGGCGCGCTCGGGCTGCAAGGCGATCGAGTTCGGCACCGATTCAGGCGCGCCGGCAATGATCGAGAACCTCAAGAAGGAATTCAGCGTCGACGACCTGCGCCACGCGTCCGCCCTGTGTCATCAGTATCGCTTGAAGTTCTGCCACAGTTTGATCTTCGGCGGGCCGGGCGAGACGGCGCAGACGGTGACGGAGACGCTTGACCTGATGGACGAGCTCAAGCCGACGGCGGTGATCGCCTTCACCGGCATCCGCGTGCTGCCGGGCACCGGCATGGTCGACATCGCGCTGCGCGATGGCCAGATCGATCCCGACGACAACTTGCTCTATCCCAAGTTCTACATCTCGCCCAATCTCCGCGACGAGCTGATCGATCGCATTGAAGCGTACGCGCACACTCACACCAACTGGATCGTGCCCGGCAAGGGTATCAAGACCAACATCCAAGTGCTGCAGAAGCTGCGCGAGCGCAAGATCAAAGGACAGCTGTGGCGACTGCTGCGGTGAGTTCCGACCCGCTGCGGCTCGACGGCAAACGCGCACTGGTGACCGGCGCGTCGCGTGGGATTGGACGAGCCGCCGCCGAAGCGCTCGCGTCCGCGGGCGCGGCCGTCGCGATCAACTACGCGCGCTCGGCGAGCGAAGCCGAGGAAGTCGCCTCCGCCATCCGCGCGCGGGGCGGTGACGCGGAGGTGATCCAGGCCGACATCGCCGATGCCGATGCGGTCACGGCGCTGTTCCAGCGGGTCACCGATCGCTTCGGTGGCGTCGACATCGTGATTAACAATGCGGCCGTGATTCACGATGGCTATGTGATGATGATGACCCCGGCGGCGTGGGATGAGGTGATCGCGGTGAATTTGCGCGGCGCATTCCTGTGTGCGCGGCAAGCGCTGCGGCCGATGATCCGGCAGAAGTGGGGCCGCATCATCAATGTGATCTCGCCCGCCGCGCTGCTGGGGAAGGGCGGCGCTGCCAACTACGCGGCGGCGAAGGGCGGGCTGCTCAGCTTCGGCAAATCGCTCGCGCGCGAGGTTGGCCGCTTCGGCATCACCGTCAACGCGGTGTGCCCCGGATTGATCGAGACGCGTTTGATCGCCCACCTACCGGCGGCGGAGCGTGAGCGCTTTCACGAGCAGATCGCGCTCGGCCGTTTCGGCGAGCCTGCCGAAGTTGCGCAGGCGATTCGCTTTCTCGCCAGTCCGGCCGCGGGCTATATCACCGGCGCCACGCTGACCGTCGATGGCGGGCTGACGATGGCGTGAAAGCAGTCGCGACGAGTAGTCTAACCCTTGGGTCGTAGACTTTGGACCTTGGACTTTGATCGGTGAAGCGAATCGCCATCACAGGGATTGGCAGCATCAATGCGCTCGGTGCGGGCGTGGCCGCGTTCGCCGATGGACTGCGGGCGGGACGTTGCGGCATCGGTGCGTTGTCGCTGTTCGATAGCACAGGGTTCCGCAGCTCGCGCGCCGCCGAAGTCAAGGAGCTGCGCGTCCCGGCGTTGGCGCCGCACGCAATCGGGCGGCGCGCGTCGCGTTCGGCGATGCTCGTTTTGATTGCGGCGGATGAGGCATGGCGAATGGCGGGTCTGAAGGAAGGAGCGGCCGCGCATACGGGCGTGGTGCTCGGCACGACCACCGGCGGTATGGCCACCGGCGAAGAAGCATATCGCTGCGCGTTGCACGGTGCGAAGCCATCGCCGCGCTTGTCGGAGTGGTTGGAAACGCCTGTCTCGGTGCCGGTGGACACGCTGGCGCATGCACTGGCCTGCGGCGGGCCGCGCCTGACGGTGTCGACCGCATGTTCATCGAGCGCCAACGCGCTAGGCATCGCCGCCGATTGGATCCGCGGCGGGCGCGCCGAAACCGTGTTGTGTGGCGGTACCGACTCGCTGTGCCGCATGACGTACTCGGGGTTCAATGCGTTGCAGGCGCTCGACCGCGAGCCTTGCCGCCCGTTCGACAAGGATCGCGCTGGGTTGACGCTCGGCGAAGGCGCAGCGGCGTTTGTCTTCGAAGCGTGGGACAGCGCCCTGCAACGTGGCGCGCGCATACTCGGCGAGTTCGTCAGCTACGGCGTCAGCGCCGATGCGCATCATCTCACCCAGCCGCGTCCGGACGGCGAGGGGGCGATGATGGCCATGCGGCGCGCGTTGGCAGAAGGTGGCGTGGCGGCCGAGGCGATTGACTACGTGAACGCGCACGGCACCGGCACGCCGCTCAACGATGTGGTCGAAACGCGGGCGATCAAGGCCGTGCTCGGCGGGCGCGCGTCTCAGGTGCCCGTGAGTTCGACCAAATCAATGATTGGGCACTGCCTCGGCGCCGCCGGCGCGATCGAAGCGCTAGCCTGTCTGCTCGCGCTGCAGTTTCGCTTCATCCCGCCGACGGTGAATCTTACCCACCCGGATCCGGAGTGCGATCTCGACTACGTGCCGAACCGAAGCCGCGCGGCTGCACTGCGTATGGTGCTGTCGAATTCGTACGGTTTTGGCGGCAACAACACCAGCCTGATCCTGCGCGGCTACGATGGTTGAAAGATCTTCCCGTGTCGTGTCGGGCCTTTTGCCCGCGCGGCGTGAGCAGGCGGCGGTGGCTGTCACCGGTATCGGCATCGTGAGCGCGCTCGGCTTCGGTCGCGAGCAATTCTGGACCGCGCTGGTAGCGGGACGCTCGGGCATCGCGCCGATCGAGAGTCTTTTGCCCACCAACGGACTGCCGAACGTGGCGGCGGAAGTGCGCGGCTTCGTTGCGCGCGAGTTCATCACCTCAAGCCATCTGCGGCGGATGGACCGATTCTCGCGCATGATCGTGGCGGCCGCGCGTATGGCGCTATTTGATGATGCGCGAATCGCGCTCGATCGCGTGCCGCTCGAACGCGTTGGGGTCGTGGTCGGCTCCGCGTTGGGCGAGATCGCCGACTCGGCCACGCACTTGGAGAAGGTGTTTGCCAAAGGCCCCGCCGCTGCCAGTCCGATGGTGTTTCCCAATCTCGTACTCAACGCGGCCGCGAGCTACACAGCGATGGAGTTGGGCGCCACCGGGATCAACCTCACCGTCGCTCAAGATGAGATTTCGGGTGAGCAAGCGATCATCGTCGGCTGTGATGCCATCCGTGCGGGTCGGGCCGACGTAGTCATTGCCGGCGGTGGTGACGAATTGGCGGCGATTGTCGTCGACGTCCATCGCCGTGTCGGCGCGCTCTCGGGGCAACACGGTGGGTCCGAATGGAGCAGCCCGTACGATGCGCAGCGCAACGGCATCGTGCTGGGCGAAGGCACGGCGATGCTGGTGCTCGAATCGATGGCGCGGGCGCGGGCGCGCGGCGCTACCATCTACGCTGAGATCGCGGGCGATTTCGCCTTCAGTGTGCCGGCGCCGTCGTACGATTGGCCACCGCAGGCGACGGCAGCCGTGGAACCGTTGCGCCGATTGATCGACGACCAGCCGATCGATCTGATCTGCGGCGGCGCGAATTCCACGCGCCGGTTGGATGCGTGCGAGCTGGATCTCCACGCGTGCCTGTTGGGTGAGCGTGCGCCCGCGGCGTACCTCACGTCAGTCAAAGGGGCGATCGGCGAGTTTGGCGCTGCCGGCGCGACCACCGTTGCGGCCGCTTGCCTGGCGCTGCACGAGCAGGTGGTACCGCCGCTCTGCCACTTGCGACAGCCTGAACCTGGCTCATCTCTCCGATTCGCCGGGAGGCAGGGAACCCCGTTCGCGATAGAGCGCGCTCTGGTCTGCGGTCTGGCCCGAAGCGGTGCCGGCGCCGCGCTATTGCTGCGCCGCGCGTCGGCCTAGCTCGTCCTTGTTGCGGTAGCGCGCGGCTACGGCGCGGGTTCCGCACCAGGGGGATCAAAATTCATGATTGCCCCCCGCTCAAGCAGATGTTCCCGCAAGATGTCTTCGAACGGGCGTTGGTCGATCACTTCGAACTGACTCGTCTCGAGCGGGAACCGCGCGCCCGACTCGGTGTACGGCGTCACCGCGGCCGAGCCGGCGGAGAGTACGGTGACAATCGGCACCAGCTTGTGCTGGATCGTTGCATCTTCACGTGTGGTGACGACAAGCTTGCAGGTTGGGAGACCAATCGAAAGTAACGAGACGAGGCGAAT
>JBGOUW010000092.1:0-12354 GCA_041477755.1 Binatia bacterium | reverse complement strand
AGGTGACCTTTGTTGCGAACACGGCGAACTATTTGGTCTCGAGCGGCGGGCTGAGCGGCTTCGCGTTGCGGCTCTACTTCTTTAGCCGGCGAGGCATTCCGTCCGACACTGCGGTCGTGATCTCGCTGGTGCAGACGTTTCTGACCAACGTCACCCTGCTCGCGTTCGTGCTGTTCGGCTTCGCGTATCTGGTCGCGGCGCAGACGCTGCACGGCTGGGCGTTGATCACAACCGTGGTGCTGTTGGTGTTCTTTGGCGCCGCGGCGGTGGTCGCCATGCTGCTGCTGTTTCACCGCCGGGTGCGGCGTCGCACCCTGTTCGTGCTGGCCAACACCGCCAACTGGCTGCTGCATCGCTTCGTACCGCACCGCAAGCCGGGTCGGATGCGTATCTGGCGATTTCAGCGCAACCTCAATCGCGGCATCGAATTCATGCTGGCGCGCAAGTCGCAGATGGCATCGCCAGCGCTCTACATCTTCGTCGACTGGATCGTGACCTTGGGCATTCTCTACGCCGCCTTCCTCGCCCTGCACTATCCGATCCCCTTTACCTACGTCGTCGTGAGCTTCGCCGTCGGCACGATCTTGGCGCTGGTGTCTTTCGTCCCTGGGGGCCTCGGCATCATGGAAGGCTCAATGGCCGCGATTTTTGCGAACCTTGGCGTTCCGCTCGAGACCGCGGTGGTCGCGGTGCTGATCTTTCGCGTCGCCTACTACGTCCTGCCACTGATTGTGAGCCTCTTTTTCTTTCACGGGATGTTCCTGCAAGGCGGCCATATCCGCCCCGAACTGCGCAACGTCGATCTCCGCGGCTGAACTCGCCGCGCGGCGGCGCACACTTCGTTGACAAGAACGCCGAAGTGTCAGACAGTAGATTCGCCGTGACAACCAGGCTGGGCAAGACGGGGAGGTCATGAGGGGCGGACGGCGTAGCGCGATACTGATAGGCTTGGTGCTATGGAACAGCATCGCGTTCCCGATCATTGCGCACGCCCGCAGCGCCTCGGTCACGGCTACTGCCGCGATTCTCATCGACCGTCAATCTGGGCAGATCCTCTGGCAACGCAACCTCGATCTGCCGCTGCCGCCGGCGAGCACAACCAAGATCGTCACCGCACTGCTCGCCCTTCAGAGCGGGCGGCTCGATGACTCCTTTGTCGTAAGCGCCAACGCCGCGCAGGCGGCGCCCTCGAAGATCAGCGTCCGCCAAGGGTGGCGGTTGCGCTTGCGCGATTTGCTCTACGCGATCCTGTTGAACTCTGCCAACGACGCCAGCGTCGTCGCCGCCGAGGGTCTCGGCGGCTCGGTCGACGGCTTCGCCGCACAAATGAATACAGCGGTGCGCACCCTCGGCGCCACGCACTCGCACTTCGTCAACCCGAATGGCCTACCGGCCGCCAACCACTACTCCACTGTGCGCGACCTCACCACGATCTTCAACGCCGGCTTGCGCTGGTCGCTCTTCCGCCAAGTGCTGGAGACCAAGCGCATCGTGATCACGCCGACCGCCGGCAGCACGCGCCCGATTGCGCTCCACAGCCACAACCGCCTGTTAATGTCCGACTACGAGATTCACGTGATCGGCAAGACCGGGTGGACGATCGCCGCCAAGAAGTGCTTCGTCGGGGTGGCCTCATCAGGCGACCGCGAGCTGCTGGTCGCCGTCTTGGGCTCGCGCGATTTGTGGGGCGATGTGAAGCGGTTGATCGACAGCGGCTTCCGCACCGAGACCGGCGGGCCGACGTTGGTCAGCAACGATGTCGACTGGCAACTCGCCGCCGAGGATCCGGTTCCCCAGGCGGCGGGCGATGCCGAGGAACCGACCCAACTTGAGCCGCCGCGGACCGTGACGTACGACATCCGCGTCGCGTCGTTTCGCGGTACTGATAGCGCGAGCCGCTTGCGCAGCTCGTTGACGAAGTCCGGCTATCACGCCACCGTGTCGCGTGCCGGGACGGGAAGGAAGTTGCGGTACCACGTCACGGTGGGCAGCTACCAGACCCTCAAGCAGGCGCAAGCGGTTGCTCGCAAGCTCTCCCGCACGCACCGCGTGAAGCCGGTGGTGCTGAAGTCCTCAATCTAACGATCCTCGTTCCGCTATTGCCCGCGCTGTGCCAGCTGGAGCGACTCGCGGATCGCTTGCAGTAGCGCGATGTTGTCCGAGTGCCCCGTGCACCGCGCGGTGACGAAGCCACGCAGCGGGCGCCCGAGCAGATAGAGGTCACCCATCACATCGAGGATTTTGTGGCGCGCGAACTCGTTGGGAAATCGCAGCGTGGTGTTCACCACCTTCTCCTCGTCGATGAGAATGCAGTTGTCGAGTCGCCCGCCGCGCGCCAGCCCCATCGCGGCGAGCGCCTTCATGTCCTTGAGAAACGCGAACGTGCGCGCAGGGGCGATCTGGTCGCGGAATATCGACGGATCCCCGGCTCGGTAGGTATGCTCCTGCGTACCGACGGGGTGCGGGTAGACGAGCGTGTACGACACGCCGAAGGTGTCCGCAGGATCGATCCAGATCGCCTCACCGTCACCGTCGGGATCACCCACCGCAATCCGGCGATCGATTTCGATCGGCTCGATGCTGGCGCCCTGCTCTTCGGTGCCGGCGCTCTCGATGAGCTGGCAGAACTCGCGCGCCGAGCCGTCCATCGCCGGCACTTCACCCTGAATCTTGATCAAGAGATTGGTGATCCCGTACGCGTGCAGCGAGGCGAGTAAGTGCTCGACCGTTTTCACGGTGATCTCGCCGCGATGCAACGTCGTCGCATAGCCGGTTGAGTCGACATAGTCGAGAAACGCCGGCACGGTCTCATCCGACGACACGGTGCCGAAGACAATGCCGCTGCCCGCTGGCATCGGCTGTAGGATCAGCCCAGTCTTGGTGCCGGTGTGCAATCCCTGCCCGCTGGCCACTACACCGCGACGCAGCGTGCGTTGCGCCGTACCCGTGCGAGGCAGGTTCCCGTGCAGCGCGGCGCCGTTGACCGGCTGCAGATCAGGGCTCGCGGTCGCCGCGTGCACCGCCGCCCGATGGTCGAGCGCACGGTTGACCACGCGCAGCAGTCCTTCGAGTGAGAACGGCTTCTCAATGAAGTCGAAGGCCCCGAGCTTGGTCGCCTTCACGGCCGTCTCGATGTTGCCATGCCCAGAGATCATCACCACTTCGGGCGAGGACGGTACGGCGCGCAGCCGTTCGAGCAACTGAATGCCGTCCATCTCGGGCATCCAGATGTCGAGGAGCACCAGCTCGGGGTGTTCATGTTCGATCACCGCCAGGGCTTGGCGGCCATCTTCCGCTTCCAACACGCGCAACCCTTCGTCGGCCAGCACCCCCCGCACCGAAGCCCGGATCTCCGCTTCGTCGTCGACCACCAGCACTGTCGCCACCGTTTCCATGCTTCGTTCTCCCCTCTCGCGCTAGATACGCGCGCCGACCCGCGCCAGCGGTATGCGCCGCCGGGTTGGGAACTCGATCACAAAGCGACTACCACGCGGCGCGTTGTCACGCACGCGGATGTACGCCTGATGGTCCGCGACGATCGCCGACACGATCGCCAAGCCCAACCCGGTACCTTCCTTCTTGGTCGAAAAATATGGTTCGAAAATGCGTCCCTTGGTCAAGTCGCTCATCCCGGTCCCGTTGTCGGCAACCTCCAAGCGCACCAAGCCGACGCGCGGTTCGTACTGCGTACTGACCGCGATCCGGCCGCGCTCGCCGGCGACGGCGGCACAGGCGGCGACCGCGTTGTCGAGCAGGTTCACAATGGCGCGCTTGATCGCCGCGCGATCGAGCTCGAGCGTCGGCACGTCTGCCGCTGGCGTCCACTCGAAGTCGATTTCGCGATGGCCTTCGCGGAACAACACCAGCGCTTCCTCGATGATTTCGTTGAGGTCCTGCGAGGTGAGATCAGCGGCCGGCAACCTCGCGAAGGTGGAGAACTCGTTCACCATCTTCTTCAGCTCTTCCACTTGCCGAATGATGGTGCGCGTACACTCGTCGAAGATACCACCGTGCTGCTCGCCGAGCTGAGTGGCGAAACGCTTGCGGAGGCGCTGCGCCGACAGTTGAATCGGTGTCAGCGGGTTCTTGATCTCGTGGGCGATCCGACGAGCCACTTCGCGCCACGCTTCCATGCGTTCGACTCGCAACAGATGACTCACGTCTTCGAAGAACAGCATGACGCCCAGCGAAGCCCCGGCGTCGTCGCGCAGCGCCGCGGCGGTTACTAAGGCGGTGACGACGCGATCGCCGCCGCCGAAACGCAATTGGCGTTCGACTTCGGTTTCGCCACCATCGACCACTTGACTGATCAGCTCCCCGATCTTGCGCAGATCGGAGCGCTCAAACACCGCTTGCCATGAGCGCCCTTCAACCTCGCGTGCGCGCAAGCCGAGCATCGACTCCACCGCGCGGTTCACGGTGGTCACGGTCCCGGTTTGACCGATGGAGATGACGCCGGCCGCGATGTTGGTGAGGATGTTCTCGATGTAGCGCCTCCGCGCGTCGAGTTCGGAGTGAATCGTCTTCAGCTCGCCGGTCATGCGATTGAACGAATCGACGAGCGTGGCGACCTCCTCGTCGCCACCGGCGGCGATGCGATAGTCCCAATTGCCCTGCGCCACTTCGCGCGTGCCCTCTGCGAGGCGCTGGATCGGCACGGTGATGCCCTTAGCGAGGTAGAATCCGAACCAGGTCGCCGAGAAGATGACGACGAGCGTGATCAGGAGCAACGTCAGCGTGTAGCCGTTCTTGATTGGCTGCTTCATGGTTTTGAGCTGGCGATACTCCTGAAACGAACGCGAGATATCCTCGGCGGTGCGGCTAATCTGGCGCGGCACCACTTCGGCAATGACGATCGCACCAATCACCTGGCCGTCGGCATCAAGCACCGGCACGCCGCCGCGGACGAGATCGCCCTTGCCGACGCGCTGCGTACGCGCGATCGGCTCGCCCCTGAACAGCTGATCCATGACGTCGAGCGGCGGCACGGGGAGCGTCGCGGTGCCCAGTTGCTCCGTTTGCGTCACGGCCGCCACCGCAGTGCGCGCGCCGTCGAACACCTCGATGCCGGCGAAGTTCAGTTCGTGCAGCTTCTCGTTGAGAAACTCGTGCAGCTGCGTGCGCTTCGTCTGACTCCACAGTCCCCGTTGCTGGGTCTGCTCGGCCAAGGCGTGCGCGGCGCGCAGCGACCGATTGGCAGCGGCCTGATAGTACGACTGCGCAACATCGAGCGAGCCCGCCAGGGAGCTTTCCACGCGCACGCCAAACCAGTTGTCGATCGCCGTGGTGAGAAAGCCCTGCGCGACGAGGAACAGAAGCAGCGTTGGAAACAGCGTCAGACTAACGAAGGCGAGCACCAAGCGGGTGCGCAAGCGCGAGCCGAGGATGCGCTGGCGGCGCTCGAACAGCAGCTTCACCAAATTGCGCGTCACCAGGAAGATCAGCAGGATGAGTAAGATCAAATTCAGGTTGATAAGCAGAAAGAAGACGATGTTTCCCGACAGCGACGAGCTGTTGCTCAACTCCGGCAACCGAGTCTCGAACAGCGCCAGCACCAGCACCACCAGCGCGGTGATAGCGATGACGATGCCCTCGCGCCGACGCCGCCGCCGTTCATCGGGCGATAGGTCCGGGCGTTCACGCCAGAGGCTACGCCAGCGGGACATAAGCAACCTGAGAAGGACGGCGCATTCTAAGAGCCGGACATCTCGACCGCAAGGGCCGCCTCAGCGCCGGAGCAGATAGAAGAGCAGACTCAGCGCCACACTTGTCAACACCGACGTCGTGAGCGGGAAGTAGAAGGTGAAGTGCTCGCGCTTGATGTACAGGTCGCCCGGGAGCCGGCCAAGCCAGGGCACCTGGCCGACCACACTCGAGACGACGCCGACGGCGACCAGCACAACGCCCACGATGATCAACGCGCGCCCGATGTCGCTCATCGCTCACCTTGGAAACAACCTCCCCTGCGCCGAGGCGGGCCCGACCGGTCTGCCGAAGTGCTCATGCGCGCGCGGTGTCGCCATGCGCCCCTTCGGCGTGCGGCTCAGATAACCGCCCTGGATCAAAAACGGTTCGTAGACATCCTCAATCGTGTCGCGTTCCTCACCCACTGCGGCGGCTAGCGTATCGAGTCCGACGGGCCCGCCGCTGAATTTGTCGATGATGGTGAGCATGATCGCACGGTCCATTTTGTCGAAGCCTTCGCGATCGACCTCCAACATCGCCAGCGCTTCGTCGGCAACCCGGCGTGAGATGACACCGTCGGCACGCACCTGCGCGTAGTCGCGCACGCGGCGCAGTAGCCGGTTGGCAATGCGCGGCGTGCCGCGGGCACGACGCGCAATCTCGAGCGCACCGTCGGCTTCAATTCGAACCTGCAGGATGGCGGCCGACCGCTTCACGATCAGGATCAATTCTTCCGGAGCATAGAAGTCAAGGCGGAAAGTCACGCCGAAACGATCACGCAGTGGTGAGGTCAGCAGGCCGGCGCGCGTGGTCGCGCCGATCAAGGTGAAGCGCTTCAGATCGAGCTTGATCGAACGCGCCGCCGGACCCTGCCCGATCATCAGATCGATCTGAAAGTCCTCCAACGCCGGATAGAGAATCTCTTCGACAATCCGACTCAGCCGATGGATCTCGTCGATGAAGAGCACGTCGCCGGCGTCGAGGTTGGTCAGGATCGCGGCGAGGTCGCCCGGTCGCTCGATAACGGGACCGGACGTCGAACGGATGCTGACGTTCATTTCGCGCGCGATGATGTGGGCAAGCGAGGTCTTTCCCAAGCCCGGCGGCCCGCATAGCAGCAAATGATCGAGCGAATCGCCGCGCCCCTTGGCGGCATCGATCGCCACGCACAGATTGGTCTTCACCTGCTCCTGCCCGACGTAGTCGGCCAGCGTCGGCGGCCGCAAGGTGGTGTCGAGGGCGACATCTTCGTCGCTACTCCCCGGAGTGATGAGTCGATCTGGGTCCGACATGAGTTAACCGCTTAGTCGCCGCAACGCATCGCGAATCACATTGCTGAGTTCTTCCGCGCCATCGGCGCGGGCCGCGTTCACCGCCTGCTCCGCCTCTGGACGACGGTAGCCCAAATTCACCAACGCCGAAACCGCCTCGGTGTTCACGCCGTCGCTCCGAGTAGCGCCCTGCCCATCGGCCCGGGCGGCCTGGAGGATCTTGACGCGATCGCGCAGCTCGACCACCAAGCGCTCGGCGGTCTTCTTGCCGATACCGGGGATCGACACCAAGCGAACCAGGTCGCTCGATTCGATCGCCGCCTGCAGCTCGCGGACCGGCATGCCCGACAAGATATTCAGCGCCAAGCGCGGACCGATGCCGGACACGCCGATGAGCAACCCGAAAAGCTGCCGTTCGTCAGCGTCGGCGAAGCCGAACAGCTCAAGCGCGTTCTCGCGCAGGTTGGTGTGAATCAACAGCCGCACGCGCTCGCCGGCATTGGGCAATTGGTAGAGGCAGTTGAGCGAGACGAAGACTTGGTAGCCGACGCCCCCGACATCGACAACGAGGTGCTCGGGTGACTTGTGTGCGAGCGTGCCGCTGAGCTGGGCGATCATCGTTTCGCCCCCGGCTTCACTCCTGCAAGACTCATCCACCGACCTCCCGAGCGGCGGCGGCGCGAGCGAACCAACTCGACCAAGTTCCCGTGCCCGACGCGTGTTGCCATCCGGCGCGCGTGTACGTGACACACGGCCGCTGCGAGCGCGTCGGCTTCATCGGTCACCAAGTCACCTTCGATGGCGAGCAGGCGGCGCATCATCAGCTGCACCTGCTCTTTGGTAGCGCGACCGGTGCCGACCACCGCCAGTTTAATCTCGGCGGGGCTGTACTCGGCGATCGTCAATCCCTCTCGCGCGGCGGCGACCAGCACCGCACCGCGTGCCTCGCCGAGCCGGAACGCGGTCTGCACGTTGGCGGCGACGAAGCTCTTTTCCAAACTGAGTGCGGTCGGCGAATAGTGCGCAAGGACCTCTTCGAGCCGCGCCACGATGGCTGCCAAGCGCGCCGGCAGGGCACCCCGCACGCGCACCACGCCACTGGCGACGCGGATCACCCGCGTGCCGCGTTCCTCCACCACACCCCAGCCCGTCGTCACCGTGCCGGGATCAATCCCGAGCACTCGCATATCGTGTGAGATTACAACTCCCGCCGCCCCACTCCGCATCAGCCCGCCGTCAGGCCGCGCTGAGCCGCTCCAATTCCTCCGGCGCGATCTCGAAGTTCGCCGCAACCGACTGGATGTCGTCGTGGTCTTCCAGCTCTTCGATGAGCGCCATCGTGTGCTCCGCCGCTTTGCCGGTCACCGCCGTGCTGTTCTCCGGCTGCATGCTGATCTCGGCGGTCGCGGTTTCGATCTTGGCGTTGTCGAGAGCTTCCTTCACGGCATGGAACGATTGCGGATCGGTGACGATCTCGAACTGATCCCCGGTGTCGTTCATATCTTCAGCGCCCGTCGCCAGCACCAGTTCGAGAAGCGTGTCCTCGTTGGCTTTATCCTTCTCGACGACGAGTATCCCTTTCTTATGGAACATCCACGCCACACAACCGGCGGCGCCGAAGTTGCCCCCGTGCTTCTCGAATACACGCCGGATCTCGGCAACGGTGCGATTGCGGTTATCAGTCAGTGCTTGCGCCATCACCGCTACGCCGCCCGGGCCGTAGCCTTCGTAGGTGACCTCTTCGTAGTGGACCCCTTCCAGCTCGCCGGTGCCCTTCTTGATCGCGCGTTCAATGTTATCGTTCGGCATGCTCTGCGAGCGCGCCGTCAGGACTGCAGTACGCAGGCGCGGGTTGGCATTGATGTCCCCGCCGCTCATACGTGCCGCCACGGAGATTTCCTTGATCAACTTGGTGAACAGTTTTCCCCGCTTGGCGTCCTTGGCCGCCTTCTTGTGCTTGATGGAACTCCATTTGGAATGACCGGACATGAAGCCTCCTCGGACAATCGGGAAACTGTCGGACAGCTAGCACAAGGTTTTTGGCGAGTAAACGAGGCGCGACGGGACCCCGCGGACCGCGAACGCCACCCATCCGGCCGGGGTAGGGCGGCTGGTTAGCGCACACTGCGGCTAGGCCGCGCGTCCCTTGGGTTTGCTAGTCTTGGAGCAGGCGCCGCAGAGGTTGGCGACGTTGTTGGGATCTTCCACCAAGCCATCATCCATGTTGTGGCAGACCTTCTTGCACTCGCCGCAGATGAAGTAGACGCCTTCGATGGTCTTGTTGATCCGCTCGCGGTTGAGGATGCGGCCCTTCAACTTCTCGACGCGGATGCCGAGCAGTGTTTCGTACTGGCGCTTGATCTTGCGCCGGCCAGCTTCGTCCTTGGGGAGTTCGCCGTCTTCGCTGCTCTCGTCGCGTTCGTCGGCGTCGAAGATGCTGTGCCCCTTCTTGGCCTTGTCTTTCTTCGGGGTCCGGCCCATACGCCCCTCCGTGCTAGCGGGTTCGCTCGCTGAAGCCGCAATCCTTTTCGCACACCCAAAAGAAGCCCTTGCGGCCAAAGCCGGTAAAGTACGTCACCTTGCTATCGGAACCGCACTGTGGACATTGACGGGTGCGCTGAATCTGTTCTGCGGACTTTTGAGCGGTCTTCGCCTTCTTCTCTGCCATCGGTTGGCCCTTCCTATTCGCGTCGTGCTCGTTGATGCGTGCTGCGGAAACGTGTGGCGCCACCGTCCGATGACCACCGGCCGCGCGTCTTGACCACCAGACCGGCTTGCTGCATCGCCAAGGCTGGTTTGTATAACGGAGGGACCTGACTCAGTCAACGTAGCCTGGCGTGCGCCACTGCGGTCGGTGGGCTATAGTTCGGGCGCGATCAGACTTCGAAGGAGACCGTCATGCCTCGCTGGCTAGCGACTTTCGGCGGCGTAGCGATCGGTGCGGTGCTGAGTGCCGCAACGGGATATTGGCTGTGGGGTCGCGACGTCGCACGCTTGCCACAGATCGACCTGCGCCTCCAAACGCTGCAAGCCGAGATGACGGAACTGCGCCAAGCCAAGCTGACCCTGGAGCAACGCGTCGGACAGATCACCAAAGAGCAGGAACGCCTGGCGCAAGAGAACGACCTGCTGCGCACGCAGTGCACCAGCGAGCGGCTGCTGAGCGAGTCAACGCGCGACCGCGACAGCCCGCCACCGCTGCCACCCAAATAGCCGGCCACCGCCGCATCTCCATGGCGCGCGACATAGCCCGACATGCTCAGGGCGAGCCAGCGGAGAGCACCCGCACGATCATCTGTCCCTGCAAGCTCAAGTTACCGCCGCTGTCACGCAGCTTGACGGTGATAACCGTATCGCCGACCGGGAAGCTGAAGGGCCGCTCGACGGCTCCGCAAAACTGGAGGGTTGAGTTACTCGCAACGAAGCGGAAGTCGCCGGTGCGGATGACCGTACACGCCTCGTCCGTGCTGCGGCCGATCGGCTGGCCACCACCGTTGAGGAAGCGGCAGCCGAGGTCGTTCATTGCGTCTGAGATGGGTTGAGTGAAGGCAAAGTCGGGGGGCTCGGTGCCGGGCACCCCACCGAGCTCGGGCGACATATTGTCACATACGGCCCTGCTGCCGTTTCCCAGTGGTCGCGAGACGATGACCTGCAGATCCGGCCGTACGGTCGGGTCCGACGCGTCGGTGGCAAAGGCGCTCTTCCCGAGTGGGTGGCGGCTACCGCCTGGGCGCCCCTCGACCACCATCGTGAAATTGAACCCGAGCGGTCGCACGTAGATCGGCACGCCCCCTGATGCCGTGGCGCTCGGCGTCGGCACGGTGCCGTCCGAATTCACGGCGCCGAAGAACGTGATGAACGGTCCTGGATAGATCGTCGGCGTCGGCGTACGCGTAATTGTCGGTGTGCGCGTGATCGTTGGCGTCTGAGTGATCGTCGGGGTCTGCGTCGGAGTGCGCGTGTTCGTCGGCGTCCGCGTGGGCGTCAACGTGAAGGTGATCGTCGGCGTGAGCGACGGCGTGAGGGTGCGCGTAAACGTCGGCGTCAGCGTCGCGGTTGGTGTCAGGGTTATAGTCGGTGTGTTTGACGGCGTGCGGGTCGGGGTCACCGTGGGCGTAAGCGTCGGCGTCAGGGTCGATGTTGGCGTCCGCGTCGCGGAAGCTGTGAAGGTGATCGTTCCCGTGGCGGTTGTGGTGCGAGTGGGGGTTTCTGTCGGAGTAGGCGTCGGCGTGGGCGACGGCGCGATGGTGGGCGTGAAAGTCGGGATGCGCGTCATCGTCCCAGTGGCCGTCAGCGTAGCCGTTCGGGTCAACGTCCGCGTGAATGTCGGCGTCGTCGTGGGCGTCGCGCTGACCGTGGGCGACTGGGTTGCGGTGAGGGTCGGCGGCCGGCTCCCCGTGATCGTCGCCGACGCCGTACCCGTTGCAGTGACGGTGCGCGTGCGGGTGAACGTGGCGCTCGGCGAGGGGCTGCGGGTGTTCGTCGAGGTTCCGGTTGGAATCGGCGTCATGGTGCCGGTCGGAGTCGGCACCGCCGTCTGACTTTGTGTTGGTGAGGCGCTGCGGGTCGCGGTCGTGGTTGGAGTAACGGTTGGCGTGGCGGTGATCGATCCAGTTGGCGTGAAGCTGCGTGTAATCGGCGGTGTCCCAGTTACACTAGGTGATGCGGTGATCGTGCGAGTGCGGGTGGCCGTCGGGGTCGGCGTTATGCTCAGTGTCCGCGTCGCGGTGGGCGTGTAGGTTAGAATGCGGGAGCCGGTCGCCGTCACGGTAGCGGTACCTGTACGCGACGGCGTACGCGTCCGACTCGGCGTCGCGCTAAGGGTGGCGGTGCTGGTCGCGGTATCGGACGGGCTGGGCGAGGGCGGTGGCGTGGGAGTAATCGTCGGGGTGTCCGACGGCGTTCGCGTCGGCTGAGGCGAGCCGGTGCTGGTTGTCGTGGCCGTCGGGGTGATCGAGGTCGTCGGTGTGATCGAGATCGTCGGTGTGATCGAGATCGTCGGTGTACGCGTCGCCGTCGGCGTACGCGTTCGCGTGAATGTTGGGCGCCGTGTGCGCGTTGGCCGGCGAGTGCGGGACATCGTCGCTGTTGCGGAGTTGGTTGCCGTAAGCGAGCTGGTGGCGCTTGGCGAAGGGGTGGCTGAGGCCGTCGCCGAAACGCTGCGCGTGGCGCTGGGGGTCGCGGTGCCGCGCGGGGTTGCGGTCGATGTTGCAGTCGGCGAATTGCTAGCGATCTCGGTCATGGTCGGCGACGGCGTGTCGGCGGGAATAGTGGACGATCCCGTCACACTTGGCGAAGCGGTCGCAGACATGGTCGCTGTCGGCGTCAACGTAGTCGTCGCACTCGCCGTGGGTGTAGCCGAAGGGACCGTGCTGCCCGTTAGGGTTGGAGATGCCGT
>JBGOUW010000206.1:0-8198 GCA_041477755.1 Binatia bacterium | reverse complement strand
GTGCTCGTGCGCCCGGATCAACACGTTGCATGGCGTGGCGATGCAGTGCCGGGCGACGCCGTCGCGATCATTGATCGGGTGCGCGGCGCGGCGTAATGAGAAGACCTTGGCGATTTGAGATTCGAAGGAGGAGAGAGAATGGCCCAGCGAATTCTGAGTTGGCTTCTGGCGTTGCTGTTTGTCGCGTCGGGCGTACCGAAGATCATCGGCGTTGCGCAGGTGGCCGCGGGGTTCGAGCACATGGGTTACTCAGCGAATTTCCGGCTGCTGATCGGCGTACTCGAGATCGCGGGCGGTGTAGCACTGCTGGTGCCACCGGTTGCGCGCTACGGCACCGCCCTGCTCATCGCCATCATGCTCGGGGCCACGTGGAGCGTTCTGAGCGTTGGCGAGGCGGTGGCGCCACCGCTCATCGTCGGCGCTTTGCTGGTCGTGCTGGCGATCCTGCGCGAGCGGCGCTCGGGGACCGCGTGAAACAACGATGAGCACTGACCTTTGCTACCGAACGCTCACCGAAGCCGCGCACCTGCTGCGACGACGGGAGATCTCGCCCGTCGAATTGACGCGTGCGGTGCTGGCGCGCATCGAGCGGCTGGACCCGCAACTGCACAGCTACATAACGATCACGGCGGAACGCGCGCTCGATCACGCCCGCAAAGCGGAGCGCGAGTTGGCCGCGGGGACCAACCGCGGCCCTCTTCACGGTATGCCGATCGCCGTGAAGGATCTGATGTTCGTCCGCGGCGTGCGGACAACCTGCGCATCGCGCGTGCTCGACGACTTCGTCCCCGACTACGACGCGACCGTCGTCGAGCGCCTCGAAGCAGCCGGGGCGATCATTCTCGGAAAACTCAACCTGACTGAGTTCGCAATGAGCGGCTACGCACGGTCGCTGCCGATCCCGCTCAATCCCTGGCATCCGGCGCGCAGCCCCGGCGGGTCGTCGAGTGGTTCGGGGGTCGCGACCGCCGCCGGGCTGTGCTTCGCCGCGCTCGGAACCGACACCGGTGGATCAATCCGCGGTCCTTCCGCGTGGTGCGGGGTGGTCGGACTCAAACCCACCTACGGGAGGGTCAGCCGCCACGGTGTCTTTCCGCTTGGGATGACGCTCGATCACGTTGGGCCGATGACCCGCAGCGTCGCCGACGCGGCCGCGATGCTCGATGTGATGGCCGGGCGCGACCCCCACGACCCGACCTCACTCGATGCCCCCGCGCCGCAATGCAGCGCAGCGCTGACGCGCGGCGCGCGTGGCGTGCGCATCGGCATCGACGAACACTTCTTTGGTGAGTTCGTGCATCCGGACGTCGTTGCAGCGCTCTTCGCGGCGATCGATGTTCTGAAGCACCAAGGGGCAGAGGTGGTTGGGGTCTCCGTGCCGGAAGTCAGCAACATCCTCGAGGGATGGTTCGTCCTCTGCGCTGCCGAGGCGCTAGTAGGCCATGAAGCGACGTATCCTTCACGAGCCGAAGCATACGGCCCGAGCTTTCGCTCGTTTCTGGAATACGGCGCGGGGCTGCGCGCGCAGGACTACGCCCGGGCTCACGTTCAGCGGGTCGATTTCGCGCGCCGCTTTCAGGCGGTCTTCGATACCGTCGACGTGTTCGCCTGTCCCGGCATGTTCATGCAGGCGCCGCCAGCCGACGCGGTCGATCCGTACGGTGCCATCACGCCGGCATTGGCGCCGTTCGTTCGTTTCACCGCGCCGTTCAATTTCAGCGGCAATCCGACGCTGTCGGTGCCCGCAGGTTTCAGCGACGATGGCTTGCCGCACGGCATCCAACTCGTAGGCCCGCTACTCGGCGAGGCGATCCTCTGCCAGGTTGGTCACGCCTACGAGCAAGCAACCGAGTGGCACCAGCGCCGGCCGCCGATCGGGTGAGCGACGGCGTCGGGAAAGCAGCCGCAGGCTCGGCTACCGCGCTCACAACCGTCGCAACCGTCGCATGAGCTCGGCGAGGCGCCAGAGGCCGCGGACGTTGTCGCCAGTGAAGCTGGCGCCGGCATTGGCGATGATGAAGTGACCGCAGCCGGCGTCGACCAACGGTGCCACCTCGTCGCAGATTTGCCGCGCGCTGCCGGCGTACATCAGCGTCAGCAGCAACTCGGGAATCATCGTAGCCACCGCGCGCTCGATCTCGGCATCGCCGATACGGGTCGGCACGATGTCGAGGAAACCGCGATGCTCGTCACCGAGTGGATGCTCGAGTCCGTGCGCGCGCCACACTTCCGCCGGAACTCCAAGGGCCAAGGTTGCACAGAAGCGGCTCTTCATGGCTCGCTCGAGCACCTGGTCGCGGCTCTCACCGAGCGCGACCAGCATCGTGTGCGTCGCGCTGAAACCATCCATGCGCCGGCCAGCCTTGTCGGCAGCGCTCCGAATAACGGCCAGGCGCCTGCGGTACTCCTCCGCGGCTACCCTCTGACCTGGTAGCCAGCCGTCGCCGAAGCGTCCGGTGAGACGCAGCATGCGCGGAAAGTGCGCGGCGACGAACAGCCGCGGCGGCTTGCCGTTGTAGAGCGGCAGACGGAACACCGCGTCGCGCAGCTGCCAGAAGCGCCCATCGTAACTGAGCGGCTTGCCCCCGCTGCTCCACAACAACCGAATGATGATGAGCGCCTCTTCGAGACGGGCGACGTTGTCGGCGTATGGCAGCCCATACGGCTCGGTGTTCTCACGGATGCCGTTACCGATGCCGAGAATCGCTCGGCCCTTCGAGATGTGATCGAGCGTGACGAACGACTGCGCCAATGACATCGGGTGTCGTCGAATGCTCTCGGTGACCGACGTACCGACATCGACACCGCGCATTCTCGCCGCGGTGACGGCGAGCAACTGCAGCGGATCGAACAGTGCGTCGAGCGACGGCACCACGCGCGCGGCGGGTGTGATCTCCGGGCGCCACACTTGGGCCGGCGTAAAACTCATGAAGTGATCCGGTAGCCACACCGCCGACGCGCCCATCCATCGCGCCAGCCTCAGGTTGACGCGCGACAGCCATAGCGGATGCACGCAGGCGTCTTGGTAGCCGACCGTCACACGTCCCATGCTCTGCCCTCCACGCAAGTTCCTTCGCTCCGACCTAGCACGCGTCGCGACCCGAAATCACTCTCCTCTTGCAACCGGGCTCCGCGAGTTGGAGAACAGCGAGCGCAGGAGGACCCGATGGCGTACCGAGTGATTCAATGGGCGACGGGCAACGTGGGGCGGATCGCGGTGCAAGGTGTGCTGTCGCATCCGCAGCTCGAACTGGTTGGCGCCTGGGTGCACAGCGCGGAAAAAGCCGGACGCGATGTCGGTGAGCTGTGCGGACTCGATCGGTTGGGCATCACGGCGACGGCGAGCAGCGACGAGATCCTCGCGATGAAAGCCGACTGCGTGGTGTACAGCCCACTGTTGCCGCAGCTCGACGAGGTCGTTCGCTTGCTCGAGTCGGGGAAGAACGTGGTCACGCCGGTTGGATGGTTCTACCCATTCAAGACGCCCGGTGTCGCGGAGCTGGAAGCGGCGTGCCGCAGGGGCGGCGTCTCGCTCCACGGTACCGGCATTCACCCCGGTGGCATCACCGAGCTGCTCCCGCTCACCGTGTCTTCGCTGTGCCGCAACGTGCGGCACGTGCGGGCGGAGGAATTTTCCGACATCCGCGTGTATCGCGCGGAGTTGGTGGTGCGCGAGATCATGCTGTTCGGCAAACGCCCGGAAGAAGCGCAAGCAAGTCCGATGCTCGATTTACTCGGATTCGGCTTCGGCCAATCGATCGATATGCTCGCGGCGGGACTCGGCCTGCAGCTCGACGAACGCAAGGGCGGCACGCACGAAATGGCGGTGGCCACCGCGCCGATCAACACCCCCATCGGCGTCCTCGACCGCGGCACCATCGCCGCGCAGCGTTTCACCTGGCAAGGGCTCGTGGACGGCAAACCGGTCATCACCGTGCGGGTCAATTGGCTGATGGGCGAGCAGCATCTCGATCCGCCGTGGACAATCGGTGGCGAGCGTTTCGAGGTTGAGGTCGAAGGCGATCCCTCCATCCACGTGACCTTCCGCGGCTTGCAGCCGCCATTCGAGACCGCGGATCTCGACCGCAACCCGGGAATCGTGGCGACGGCGATGCACTGTGTGAACTCGATCCCGTACGTATGCGAGGCGCCGCCGGGCATTCGCACCTACCTCGACATGCCACTGATCAGCGGTCGCGCCGACGCCACGCTGCGGCGGCAACCACCACAAACGAAGCGCGAGCGGTAGTTGGATTTCGCATCGCGAGAGCCCTGCCGTTCGTGTTGGCGCTGACGCTTCTCCGCTTGCCGCCGCGGCGGCAGCGGAGTACGAGAGCGACATGACTCACACGACGATTACGTTGCTGACCGAAGACGCTCTCGTCTCGCTCTCGGCGCAGGTGTCCGGCGACGACCTTTGGGTTTCGGCGCCCGAGCTGACGCGCATCTTGGGCTGGACGCTCACGCGCGACGGCTTCTGCCGCGGTTCACTGTGCATTCCGATTCCACCGGGACGGGAAGCCGAGTTCGCGCGCTCCGACGGCAGCGTGAATCTCGCGGCGCTCGCACGCCAGCGCGGCCAGGCGCTGGTGCACGACGACAGCGCTACCGTCTGGGCGCTCGATGCCAGCACAGCCGCTCGCAGTGCGGCGCGCACGTCGTTGGAGGCGCCGGACTTCACTTTGCCGGATCTTAGTGGTCGCATGCACTCACTCCACGAACATCGCGGGAAGAAAGTTCTGCTCGCGTCGTGGGCCTCGTGGTGAGGTTGCCGCATGGACCTGCCGGTCTGGCAGGCGTTGTACACAGAGCTGGCGCCGCGCAACTTTGTCGTGATTACGGTCGCCATGGACGCCGGTGGTGCGGCCGATGCCGGTCCGTGGATCGAGCCAGCCGCGCCGACGCATCCGAGTCTGATTGACGCGCACCACCACGTCGCCGAGTTGTACGACTGGGTGAACGTACCGTCGATCGCTTGGATCGACGAAGAGGGCCGCATCGTACGACCCAACGATCCCGGATTCGCCGGCGAATTTTTTCGCGGCATGATGGAACCCGACTTCGACTTCCAAGCGATGCTGGCCGAGCATCAGCGCCACCAGGAACGCTACCTCGGCGCCGTGCGCGACTGGGTCGAGCGCGGCCCCGCATGTCCCTACGCGCTCACACCAGAGCAAGTACGTGAGCGCCTGGCCGGACTAAATCCTGACCACGCGCAAGCCGCCGCCTACTTCCGCCTCGGAACTTTCCTGCAGCAGCACGGGCGCGGCGACGCCGCGCAGGCGGCGTTCGCGCAGGCCAAGGCGCTGCGCCCCGAGAGTTGGAACTACAAGCGTCAAGCCTGGCACCTCGAAGAGGTCGGTAAATCCGGCGGCCCCGAGTTCTGGGCCGAGGTGAAGGCGCTCGGCAACCGTCCCTACTACCCGCGCTCGGAGCTGTGAGCGGCAAACCAGGGCGTGGCTGTGCGCGAAGCGCCGACGACCCTCGGCCCAACCATGTGCCTGCACGCCGCGGCATCTGCGCGGCTCGATATCTTTCCCGACGAGGTGCGATCGGTCGTCGATTTAGGCGAACTCGGCGGGCGTCTCAAGGTACACCATCAGCGTGTGATGGAAGTGCCGAATGCGAATCTCCTGCGTCGATAGGTGCAAACCCTTGAACGCGGCAGAACGCATGCCCGACTGGATGCGCGGCAGGTTGTACATGTCCTCGTCGAGCACGTTGCCGCCGGGGATGTGGGCGAGCGACGCGCCGTCTTCGACGCGTAGAAATTCCTTCTGCGGCCGCGGCACCGCGTGCGCCGGCATGCGAACGAGATTGATGAAGTCGAAGTACATGCGCTGCGGATCGTCGGGATGCGGTCGATGCGTGAACACCCACGCGAACTGCGCGTGAATGTTGAGGGTGACGTTCGGGAAGATCGTGTAGTGGAAGTCATCGTTGAGCTGCGACTCGCTCAACTCTGAGAAGTCGCAGCCGAGCGCGGGACCCTGCGCGCGAATGGCAGCGGCGATCGCCGTCCGCGCGTCAGCGACGGTCGTCACTGAGTTCGGGTCGATCCCGTGGCGCGAAAGGAAGTAGTCCTTCATCAGCGGCGTGATCGTCCCGCGGCCCGGATGGCGCGGGCTCGCCTGCGCTTCCGGAAAGATCATGCGACTGTGGCGCTCGTAGCAATCGTAGACGGTGTTGACGTCGTCGCTGAATTCGAGCGTCCACGTGTGTGTCGCCATGATGTGATACGCCTCGTTGAAAGCGTCGACCGAGGTCTTCCAGTTGCACGGAACTTCGAGCGTGACGTCATTGGCAATCGCCCACTCGCCGAAGTGATACGGCGCGAGATGCTCGGAAATCACACCGAGGTATTCGCGCAGCGGCTCAGCGTTCTGGTTCAAGTTTACCCACACGAAGCCGCCCCAGGTGTCGCAGCGCACCGGTCGGAGCGAGAGCTGGTCGGCGGGCACGCCTTGCGGGAAGCAGTGCGGATCTGTCGCTTTGATGAGCGTGCCATCGAGGCCGTACTGCCAACCGTGGAACAGGCAAGTGAACGTGCGCGACGCGTGGCCACGACCTGGTTCGCACAGCCGATTGCCGCGATGCATGCAGACGTTGTAGCGCGCGGCGATCGTGCTGTCGGGCTGGCGCACGATCAGGATTGACTCGGATCCGATCTCGAACGTGAAGTAGTCACCCGGGGCATGCAGATCCGACTCGCGGCCGGCGAGCAACCACACCTTCGTCCACATGCGCTCCCACTCCAAGCCAGCGAACTCGCGGCTGGTGTAGCGCCCCTTGGGGATGAGGTCGTAGCCGAGGTCGGGGGTTGGAGCTTTCTCCGTCGGCGTCGGGCGCATGGTCGATTTCCTGATCGGCAGCGACCCTGACGCAAACGATCGAGACGGTCAATCGCTTTGCGGGTATTCGGCGGCCCATGGGGTACTGTCCTGAGGACGGTACCCACCCATTGTCGCCGTGTGCGTACCCGTCGGCACATGTGATAGGGAAACCCACTGGCGTACTCGTCGCGCCGATGGTTATTGGGTGTTTCACGCCGCCAACTACTGGCTCAATCCGTACGCAATTCCGCCGGCGCTGACGACGGTGGGGTTGCTCCTGCTCGGCGTCGCGGTGCTTATCCGCGAGCGCATCTCACGGGTCAGCGTCGCATTCTTTCTCGTGCAGCTGACGGTCAGCGTTTGGCTGTCGGGCCTCGCCGCGATGTACTGTTCCACCAACGCCGATGTCGCGCTGCGATGGGCGCGGTTTCACTTTCTCGGCATTCCGGCGATCGCGCCGGCGATTTATTTCTTCTCCGTCATCGTGATCGGCATTTATGAGCAGCGCCGGCTGCTGGTGTGGGGCGCCTGGCTGCTGTCGGCGCTGTTTTCCGCGGCGGCGATCGGCGGCGATACGTTGCTGGCGGGTGTGCACCACTTTTGGTGGGGGTACTACCCGCGCTACGGAACGCTGGGAATTCCATTTCTGTTTTTCTTCTTTAGTGTCGCCCTCCTCAATCTACGGGACTACTGGGTCGCCTACCGTCAAGCGAGCAGCGGCACGCAGCAGCAACGGCGGTTGCGCGCGTTGCTGATCGCGTTCAGCGTCGCGTACTGGGGAGGCGCCGACTACCTGCCTTGTTACGGCGTTGCCGTGTACCCATTCGGGTACTTACCGGTCTTTACCTGTCTGGTGTTGATGGCCGCGGCGATTCAGCGCTACCGCTTAGTCGACATCATCCCGGCGTTCGCCGCCAACGAAATTCTCGCCACGATGGCCGATCCGCTCGCCGTCTGCGATGTCCAAGGCCGCATCCGCGTCGTCAACGCCGCGCTGTGCACGACGCTTGGCTACGTGGAGGTCGATCTCGTTGGTCGGCCCATTGACGAACTGGAGTTCCCACCAGCGATCAACGGCCCGCGACTGCAGGAGCTGCTCAGTCGGCGGACCGTCCGGGATGAAGAGATGACGTTGCGCACTCAGGCGGGGGAGCCCGTGGCCGTCAGTGTGTCGGTCTCACACTTGCGCGATCGGCTGAGCGAGAACGTCGGCGCGGTGGTGATTGCGCGCGACATCCGGCAGCGCAAGCAGGCCGAGCTGGCGCTGCGTGAAAGCGAAGAGAAGTACCGCGCCATTCTCGAGAGCATCGAAGACGGTTACTACGAAGTCGATCTGGCGGGCCACTTGACCTTCTCCAACGACGC
>JBGOUW010000350.1:0-5483 GCA_041477755.1 Binatia bacterium | reverse complement strand
GGGACCGGTCAACTTTTGGTACAAGAAGCTGTTTGCCGGATCGCCCGGTTTCACCCGCATGAGATCCGACTCCATCGACGCGACGCCGACCAAATTGTCGTACGACGCGCCCGCTGCGAGCACCAAGCCTTCGTTGTGGCTGGCGGCATCGTGACAGAACTGGGTGGCGCAGGTCGGCGTGAAAATCGTCGTTTGGATCTCGTCGAGTGTGACCGTCGTAGGCGTCGGGCAGTTCGTCAGTGCGTTGTTGACCGCGATGATCAGCTCGTCGACGGTGACCGTGTGGCTCCCGTCGATATCACAGGCAGAACATTCGGAGATGTCCTCGGTGTCGAGCGCGATGTTGACGCAGGTGATCAACTCGTCGACTGTGACGGTCCCCTTGCCGTCGCAATCGCCCGGGCACACCGGCGGCAGCGGAATCGGTGTCGCCGTGGGCGTTGGCGTTACGTCGACCGTCGGTTGAATGTTCGTTACCGTCTGCTGGTACAGATCCGACTCGCCATAGCCCGCCGAGGTGGTGGTGAGCTTGTACGTGACTCGGTAGTTCTTAGACTGATCTTGCGGTGCGAGGATTTTCCAAACCGGGTGCACGTGAATGGTCGGCATGGTGCCGAGCAGCACCATGGCGGGCGCCTGGGTGACGTTGGTGCTTTCGATCTGCATGCTCAACCCGTCGTCGATCGTCATGATCTGGATGGTCACGTCGGTGCCGTCGACCAAACGGAACAGTCCCGGCGCTGGCGGCGGGTCCGTCGGCGGCGCCATGAAACCGGGATCGTTGTTGCTGAAAAAACAATTGCCGCCGCCGCAGACTCGAAAAAAGGTCTGCACCAGCTTGGAGTAGTCCCAGTACACGGTGAGTGCGCCACCACCGTCGGCGGTCGACCAGATTTGCATGCAGGCCAAGCCGGTGCAGGCATGACTGGTTCCACGACCCACTACCCCGAGGAGCACCAGTACGATGCTCGAGGTGCGGAGAACACGAAGCGACACTCGCACTGAACGCACAATCGCTAAAACTTCGTCGCGAAACATGGAGTGACCTTCGACGCGCCGCTCACGACTCCGGCGGAGCGCCGCTCGATGGTTGGACGGTCTCCGTGAATTCGACCGAGTCGGTGAAACCGCTGGTCGTGGTGGTGAGCTTCAACCGAACGTTGTGGTCGGTGAAGGGTTGGCCGCCCGGCAGGGTGAGCTGCCACTGCAGATCGGCGTGAATCCCGGGTGTCGTCCCGAAATCGAGCGATTGCCCGGCCGCGTTGAGTGTCCCGTTATCGAAGATCAAACTCACTGCCGGATCGATCGTGATCACCTGCAAGCTCACCGCAACGCCGTCGGGCAAGGCGTACAGCGGTGGGCTGGCTTCGTCGGGTGCCGCTTCCTTGAAGCCAGGGTCGCCCCCGCTGTAGACGATTGTGCCGCCCGCGCAGTTTGTCCCACTGCCGCCGAGGCAGGCACTGAAGTAGGCGGGGATCAGCGGCACCGCTTGGATCGTCAGCGCGCCGGAACCTTGTGCGGTGGATCCAAAAAGATTTTCCTGACCCGCGATACTAAACGGCGTCGTTGTCACCGTTGCGGTCGGGGTAGTCGTCGCGGTTGGAACCGACGTGGTCGTCCGTGTCGGTATCGGGGTTGCCGTCGCCGCGGGTCCGTTGTTCGAATCGTCGTCGCCGCAGCCGGCAGCGACAAGGAGCAACGTCAGCGTGCTCAGCGCAACCAGGCCAAATCCAATTGGCCGGGGCTGCTTCGTCATGAGATCTTCGCTTTCGCCAGCACCGTCATTCAGATCCTGGGCAGTTCTGGAGGGCCGCCGTCACACCTTGGATGAGCTCATCAACGGTCACCGCGCCATCACCGTCGGGGTCGGCGCTCACGCACTGCGCTAGCGTCCCGCTGTCCAACGCCACATTCACACTCGTGACCAGTTCGTCGACGGTGACCTCTGCGTCGAGATTGCAGTCGCCCGGACAGAAGTGGCCAGCGAAGGGATTGCTGAAGCGCGGATTGGTGACGAAATCGTGATCGGTGAAACTCTTGAGGAAGTTGAGCGCATCTTCCCGCTCTTGATCGGTCAATGTGAACCCGTGGACGAACCCGCTCTTGAATGGACTCTTACTGCCGTCGCCAGCATCCGGACCGTCGGCGATTGTGCGGCCACCGGCGGCGTAGTGATCGAGCAATTCGTCGAGCGTAGCGATGCTACCGTCGTGCATGTACGGCGCGGTCAATTCGATGTTACGCAGCGTCGGCGCCTTGAACGCGCCCATGTCGGTTGGGCTGTTGGTAAACGCAAACAGCCCGGTGGCGTTTGGCGGATACGCACCGGTGCCACCGATGTTGTACAGGCCGTTATTCTGGAATGAGGTTTCGTCGATCGTCTTGCCCACGAACGTCACCGACACGGCGAAGTCGAAGCCGCCGTGACAGTGAAAGCAATCCAGCTTTTCAGTGAAGAACAGCCGCGCGCCGCGTTGCGCGGAATCAGACAGCGCGTGGTCATCCAATCCCTGGACGTACCGATCATAGGGTGCGTTGCCGGAAATCAACGTCCGCACGAACGACGCGATGCCGTGGGTGACTGACGCGACGGAAAACGGATCCGTCTCGTCCGGAAATGCTTCAGCAAACATGCGGCGATAGCGCGCGTCGGCGCGCAAGCGATCAAGCAGATCGTTCTCGAGCCCGTCCAGGCCCAGCTCGACCGGGTTGGTGCCGAACATCGGCACGAGGGCTTGCTGCTACAATGTGAGCAGCAGCGGGTTCGCCCACCCGAGCGTCGCGCCGTAGCCGGCGTTGGTGAGACCCATCGAACCGCGCGGGTGCATTTGCCCGGTCGAACCAACGGCGTTCGGGAGGCCGTCGGTGAAGGCCAGCTCTTGCTTGTGGCACGATGCGCACGCGTACGTCTCGTTGCCGGAGAGGCGGGTATCGTAGAAGAGGAATCGCCCCAGCTCGACCTTCTCGACCGTGATCGGGTTGTCGTCGGGTACCTTCGGGGTCGGGAAGCCCGCCGGAAGATTCCATGTGTACGGCGTGCTCGCGGCCGCGAGCCCTCCACTGGCGACGAGCAACGCGAGTGTAGTGAGGACTCGTGCGGCGATGACCGTGAGTGCGTTCATGCCGCGGCCTCACTCCACGCGAAAGAATTTCTGTGTCGACGGGCTCGGTGATCCGTCGGTGAAGTCGAGCCCGAGGTTCTGGAAGATCGGGCCACAATCTTGATCGCTCAGATCCGCCTGACAGCCGGGCGCACTGTCGGCTTGATTGGACGTGACGTCGGAGTTGGACAGCAGCGCAGCGAGATCGGCCACAATCACGTTGGTCGATGGATCGAAATGATAGAGCGTGATCTCGGGGCGGTTGGGTCGCGCGCAGCTCGCGATCACTCCGGGCTGACCATACACGCAGCCGGTGCTGCCGAGGTGAACAAAGAAACTGTTGAACGAAGTGTCGAAGCTGTCGATGCGGAGAAATCGGTAGCCGTCTTGCCAACTCCAGAACATCCCGCTCAAGTTGAGCGGCGACGGCGCGGTGGCCTCGTCCGCGTGATTGCGGCTGAACGGCACGCCGAGAGTGAAGCGCACTCCCGTGTAGGTGCCAGGCGGAATCAAACCATGGACCGTGGTGTTGGTTACCGTTGTCCCCTGGCTGCACGGCGGCACCTTGTTTTCGAAATCGAGCAGCACCATATTGTCGAGCTGCCAGACGCCATCCGGAACGAGTCGGACCGGGGCTTCATCGCCGGCGGCGGTCAGCAGGCGGATGTTGTAGAGGTAGAATCGAAAGTCGGACGGCAGCAGATCGGCATTGGTCGTGCCGACGTTGTGATAGGTATTGCCGCAGGCGAATGCCTCGTTGCCGACCTTGGCTTGGAACTGCAACGTGATCGGCATCAACCCGCAGTCGTTCAGCGCATTGTTGACAGCGATGACCAGTTCATCGACCGTCACGTTGCCGTCTCCGTTCGCGTCGCCGACGCACTGGCCGTGGGCGTCGGACCCGCTTTGGGCGCGCCCAACGGCAGCCGTGAGCCAACCCATCATCGCTAAAGTGATCGCGGCCAAAGTGATCGCGCCGCCCGTTCGGATCCCGCGTCGTGAACTCCCTCGCGCATTCCTCATGACATGTACCCCTACTTCCCGTTTCCCGCTCTCATCGTGGGTTCACTCAAGTGAGAAACTGGGCGCTGCCTCCAACGTACAGTCGCTGTGACAACCGTCGCCGTCGATGAGGTTGCCATCGTCGCACTGCTCGTGGAGTTCCTGCATGCTGTTGCCACACACCGGCGTCGGGCATAGGACGGCATCTTGGACATAGGTGGCCCCGGCCAGACAGTCGCCGCGTTGGGCGAGCAGTGTGAGCACCGTGCCAGCGGTACGGTGGTAGATGGCGGCGAAGGTCGGGCACTCAGTGGTTACTTGCTGTTCCAGCCGCGCACGCACTCGCTCAATCCGCGCGGCCGCTTGGTCGACCAGGGTCAGTTTGACGGAAGGACCCAGCTTCTGGCTTGCAATCCGGTCGAGCGCGCGCCGACGAGCGCGGAACGAAAACCGCATTAGGGCGGTCGCGACGCGGGCCGTGGCCGCGATGCACAACCGGGTAGTGTCATCCACGCTCTGGATCGTTTCGCCGTGCAATGCCGGCTGGTAGACCGCCGAAGCTGAGGCCTCCTGTAGCTGCTGGCAGAAGGCATCGACGTCGATATCGATGTCGAGCAGCGAGAACCCGAGCGGTGCCAGGTCGATGCCATCGCACAAACGCTCGGCGAGCGTAACTGCGTCCGCACGGAACTGTTGAATCGCTGCAGTGGTCGCGACCGTGTCGCACGGCGCGCCGTCAACCTGGGCGCTGAGGCACGCGTTGCGTACGTCCCAGGCGCGATTCGCGCACACCGCGGCGGCGTGGGCGATGCCGCGTTGGCACGCTGGGCCGCCTCCGTCGAATCCGCCCCAGAGCGCCAGCTTCAGCGGGCTGCGATGCGCGTGGACGGTCGTTGCCCATATCGTCATGACCAGTAGCAGCGCGGTCCGGCACGGGCGAACGTGGCGCAGGCGCCGGTGGCGAATCATCCGTGCGACTCCTTCACACAGTCACTGCGGCACCCGTCGCCGCTGTCTTGGTTGCCGTCGTCGCACTCCTCGCCCGCTTCTTTCATTCCGTTGCCGCACTCCGATGGCGGGCAAACCATGGCGTCCTGCACCGAGGTCGCGCCGGCGAAGCAATCGCCGCGGGTGATGAGCGCCTGCAGCAACGCACCGGGTGAACGATGATACACCGCGGCAAACTCACCATTCGAGCAGCGAGTGGCGAGACGGTGCTGCAGGGCTTGGCTTGCGCGTGCGATCTGCGCGGTGGTCTGGGAGATGCGCGCCCTTTTCTCGGCGAGAGACATCGGCCGTGCGGCGATCGTGTTGACCGCAGGGCGCCGGGCTTGAAATGCGACCCGCAACAGGGGCGTGGCCACCGAAGCGGTGGCCTCT
>JBGOUW010000030.1:0-17237 GCA_041477755.1 Binatia bacterium | reverse complement strand
CACGGGTTCTATACTTACGCTGTCCGCATCACCGGGCTGTGGATCGCCGTCGTCCTCCTCGCCGTCGCGCTGCCATCTGTCTGTTACCGCATCCTCGCCAGCGCCGGCGCGGCGCACGACCTCGGCGCGTGGCGAGGCCTCCTCCGCTTTGTCTTCGGGCGCGGCGGGATGCTGCGCGGGCGTTGGTGCGCCCTCGCCGCCTACCATGGGCGCGACTTCCACCCGTGGTGCTACCTCGACAACCGGCGCTTGCTGTCGGAACTCCGCGACACGATCGTCGACCCCGCATGGGAGGTCAGAGCGCGCTGAAGCGTACCCGATGGCGATGTTGATGGCCGACCACTCCGTCGACGAAGAACGATATGCCTTGGAGACCAGACGCAATCGACTAGATGGGGTTCGTCACGTTCGTCACACGCTTACGCGACGCCAATCCCTGACTGCCCAGTTCTGTCGGGTCTGAGCCTGCGAACGGGAAGACGGCGATCAATGCCGATGGGTCAGCTCGCCACTGTCGGGGACCCGAAAGTGGTGACCCTATCGACCAAACCACCCTTCCGTCAGAGAAATATCCTTGCAAGGCAAGGCATCGCCGCTGCGCGCGCGTCACGTCGGGGTTGAATGATTAAACAATGAGATAGCGTCCCCGACGGGATTTGAACCCGTGTTGCCGACGTGAAAGGCCGGTGTCCTGGGCCAGGCTAGACGACGGGGACGATGGGACGCGCGGTCGGGAAGCGATCCTCGATTCCGGTTGAAGTGAGCCGTGCTGGACTCGAACCAGCGACCATCTGCTTAAAAGGCAGATGCTCTACCACCTGAGCTAACGGCTCGTGCCCATGTGGGAGCGTCGGAGCTACCATGCGCTCCAGGGAGGGTCAAGGCGATGGGCGTGCCGCTGGTCGCGTATCGCCGATCGCCTATCGCTGGGAGCCGGGATCGGTGGCGCGGTCAGCGTTCATCAGCGAACACAACCTTCGCCCAAAGTCGGCTATCCGTCGAGCACTCGCTTGGAGGTGATGCGCATCTGCGAATCGAATTCGTACACAACCGGCACGCCGGTCGCCAGATTCAACTCCAGCACCTGTTCGCGCGTGAGGTGATCGAGTTGCATCACGATCGCTCGCAAGCTGTTGCCGTGCGCCGCGACGAGTACGTTCTTGCCCGCCGTGAGATCGGGAACGATCTTGCGGTCGAAGTATGGCAAAGCGCGGGCGGCGGTGTCCTTCAGGCTCTCACCGCCAGGGGGTGCGATGTCGTAGCTGCGTCGCCAGATGTGGACCTGCGCGTCACCGAACTTTTTGGCGGTCTCAGCCTTGTTGAGCCCTTGCAAATCACCGTAGTGGCGTTCGTTGAGCGCCCGATCACGCTCGATTGAGAGATTTTGCTGCCCGATGACCTCGAGCACGATGGCGAGGGTCTCGTTGGCTCGCTGCAACTCGGAGGTGTACGCGCAATCGAAACGAACACCGCGCAGTGTTTCACCTGCACGCCGTGCTTCCGCGCGTCCGTTCTCGGTCAGCGGCACGTCGATCCAACCGGTGAAGCGGTTCTCCAGATTCCATTGCGACTCACCGTGTCGCAGCAAGACGAGCAGCGCCATGCGGGCGTGGATAGTGGGTGGGTGGCGGCAAGTCAACGGTCGAGCGCGATCGCAGTTATTCCTCCGGTCCGAGCGCCGGCGGGCTCGGTGTTGGCTTCACTTTCTGATGCCGCTGCGATTCCAAGTGCAGCTCGTCCTCCTTCGCGTCACCAGTTTGCTCAGGACCGATCTCGTCGGCTTCCCCGTCTTCCCACTGAGCATCTTCCTCCTCACGTATCTCCTCGTGAACCGGTGCCGGCTTCAATGGACGGCGCCCGTACAACCGCATGCACCGCTCGACCCACCGAAAATCCTGATTGAGCGCGCGGCCGACGTCGACCACTTCCACCTGACGCGTTGGGCGGCGGCTGCGCATGTGGTCCACCTGCTGCACGATCTCAACACAGGGCAGCCGCACCCGGGGAGCGACGTTGGCGCGCGGGGTTGGTTCACTCTCGCGCAGCGTCTTTGCCGACGCCACCAACGCGAGCAGACTCAGCCCAGTGGCCACGAGACACACTCCAACGCGGGAGAGCGACAGCATGAGGGCACTGTACCGGCTGAGCCGCCCCCGGTGCAACCGCGTTACCGATCCGACGAAGCACCGCAGCGGCGGCGCTACGCGGGGCGGCGGGCGAAAATGATCGTGGTCGACTCTTCCCGCGCGGCGGCCGCACGCGCCACGCGCAACCGTCGCACCAGCTCCGTCGGTTCGGCGTCGCCGCTCTCCAGCAGCAAACGATCGAGCCGCTGCCACGCCATCTGCGTGCTCTGGCTCGCTTGCGGTCGAGCCTCTTGCTCAGTGCTGACGTCGACGAAGCCTGCGCTCGCGACGCGATCGGACCAGCACGCCAAGTCCTCACCTGGCACGGCGGCTAGGCGCAGGCGAATGGCGAAGTGCGCGCCCGGGCGCAACACCCGCCACGCTTCGCGCAGACCAGCCAGCGGTTCGGCGAACCCCTGCAGCGCCGCGCCGCCCCACACATGCGTGAACAAACGCTCGCGCAACGGCAGCGCGGCCGCCTCGGCTGCGAGAAAACGGACTTGCGGGACCAGTCGTGCCCGGGCGGTGAGGCGGCTCGCGGCCCACGCCAACGCCGCCGACTGATCGACGCCAACGACGGTGCAACCGAACCGGGTCGCCAACCACCGCGCCGGCCCGCCGAGCCCCGCACCGAGGTGCAGCGTGTGCTCGTACTTGCGAAAGATGCCGCGCGAGCACAGCGCATCAAGCGGAGCGAAATCGCCCGAGGCGTACTCGACGCCATAGAACGGTGCGCCGCGCGGCGGCGGCATGCTGCGCGACAGCTCGCGGTTGAGACGCTCTAGCGCGTCAACCAGCAACGCAGCCTGGGGCATGCTCATGCCGGCCAGCCCTCGCCCGGCTTTGACTTCGTGCCGCGCGGTTTCTACGGTCGCGGCGCCGTGACGGTCGTCAGTCATTTCTTCTGGAACTGGTATCTCTTCCGCAAGCGCCCATGGGTCTGGAAGCTTGCATGGGGCGGTGTGTTGCCGGATCTGCCATACATCGTCCTGCTCGGTTACTACTCGTTGCAACTGCGAGTCAACGGACTGCTCGATCTCAGCGCGTGGGATCGCGCGTGGCGGCACCCGCTGGTCTGGGCGCTGCATTCATTCGTCCCCTGCCTCCTGGTCGGTGGCCTTGCCTACGTCACCGTGCGCCGCCTTTGGCTGACGTGGTGGCCGCTGTGGGCTGGATGGCTGTCGCACGTAGTGCTCGACATGCTCACCCATCGGAGCGATGGGTACCCGATCTTTTATCCGCTGAGCGACTATCGCTTCCCAACTCCGGTATCGTACTGGGAGCCCGCATACCACGGCCATGCATTCATGATCGTCAACGACTCGCTGGTGCTCGCGTTGCTGGTCCGGCACTTCGTTGTGCGGCGTCGCACCGCGCGTCTGGCCTTACGTTGACAGTACGGAGAGCCCTTGTCATTATCCCGCGCCACACGATCCCCATTTTCAGCCTGCCGCGGAGACTTCGTTTATGGCCGTTGTTCACAAGAAGAAAGGGAACTTCCTCGAAGACTTCAAGGTTGGCCACGTGTTCCGCCACAAGGTGGGACGCACGGTGAGCGAAGGCTTGGTCAACGCCTTTACGGCGTTCGACATGACCACCAATCCGCTGAGTAAGAATCGCCGATACGCGCAGCGTTACGGGTTCAAGGACATGGTGTTGCCGCCCGGTCTGGTGATGGCCGTCGTATTCAGCCAAAGCGTGGAGGATATCTCCGAAAACGCGCGCGCCAACCTGGAGTACATCAACATGCGCTTCGGCGCGCCGGTCTACATCGGCGACACCATCGAAGTGCACTCGATCGTGCTGGGAGTGAAACCGTCGAGCCGTGACAAGGAACTGGGCGTCGTCCACGTGCAAACCACGGGTCAGAACCAAGACGGCGTCGTCGTGCTCACCTATGAAAGGAAGGTACAGGTGTGGAAGGGTCGGGCCGACGCTGAAATTGTCGAAGCTGCGATCGAGGCGCCCCCGGTCGAAGTTACGCCCTGGCTGCCACCCTACGACCGCGCTCGCGCCTACGCCGAGCTGGCGCACTTGGCCAGTCCCGACACCTACTTTGAGGACTTCAACCTCGGCGACACCATCGAACACTCACGCGGGCGGACGATGACCACCGAGCACATCGCGCTGACCGCCATGCTCGACAACACTTCGCAGGTCCACTGCAACCAACATTTGATCGATCAGAATCCCAGCAAATTTCTCGGTGGCCAGCTGATCATCTTTGGCGGCATCCCGTTCAACCTGTGCCTCGGCTTGTCGTGTCCCGATGTCGGCGACAACGCGCTTGCGGACCTGATCTATATATCCGGTCGCCACACCGGCCCGCTGTTCGCCGGCGAAACAGTCTTCGCCAGCACCGAGATCCGTGCCAAGCGCGAGTTACCTGGGCGCAACGACCTCGGCGTGTTGGTGACGACCTTGCGCGGCCACAAGCACAAGCGCGAGGGGGCCACGTTTGAGCCGGTCGAGATCTTCTGCCTGGAGCGAGAGTTGATCGTG
The DNA here is from genome assembly GCA_041477755.1 of Binatia bacterium. Taxonomy (GTDB): domain Bacteria; phylum Desulfobacterota; class Binatia; order HRBIN30; family JACQVA1; genus JACOST01. Next base: position 12,609 of record JBGOUW010000030.1, on the reverse strand, counting down.
AAGCGCCGTACGCATTACGTGTGAGCGACCGAGAGAACTGAACGCCCAGCGTTGGCGAGAGCGGTAACCAAGATCCGCTCTCGCCAACGTTAGCGATCTGCTCACGCGTCAAGCTTACCGCGGCGCGACGCTTGGTAGTGATTGGCGCAGTAACCCTTGGCCACGTAGGCCTTGCCGCACCCCTTCACCGAACACACGCGCTTCGGCGGCGGCTGATTGTCTTTTGGCGGCTTCCAGCCCTTCAAGGCGTGCTTCGAGATGTCGAGCCCCTCGTTGAGCAGGGCAATCACCACCTCCGTCTTGGAGGCACCCAGATTCTTCGCGACGTTCTGAATGGCATCGCTAATGTGGGCGGGGATCTTGACGTTCATCAGTTTGCTCAGGCCCTTTTCTCGCCCCTTCAGATCCTGCAGTCGTAGATCAGCTCGCATACGTTCCTCCTCAAGTTCGCGACCCTTCAGGGCCGACGATCCACTTCGGTGCGATTCCTGTCTACCCAAAACTGCCACAGAAGAAAAGCCCGACGTGTCGTGGAAACACCTTAGTTCAACTGGTGAATCCCCCCTACCCGCGACTCAACAAACCACGATGTCGAGTTGGCCCGCGACCAACCGCTTGCCCGCTCCATGACGCGACCGTTCAGCCATCCCGGATACAGCAACGACGTGTTGGCACACCGCTACCTACTCGCAGTACCCGCCGGCACGGCTCCCTTTCGCAACTGCGTGCTGGACCGCTCCGGCGCGCGACGCTAGAAGCGTGTCGTGAATTCCTCTCTTCCGGCCTGGTGTCGCGTGCAGCACGGACGCTCCAACGTCGTGCTGATCGCGCCGCACGGCGGACGCCGGCCGCTGACAGATCCAACGGCACCGCGCGAACGCAAGGTCAATGATCTGCACACCGCCGACCTCACCGCGGAGCTCGCCGCCGCCCTCGACGCCACCGCAATCATCAATCACGGTTGCGACCGCAATGATCTCGATCTCAACCGCATCGGGCAGATTACAAGGCGCGCGCCTTGGTTTCTCGACCTACTGCTCAGGGAAATCGCTTCGGTGCTCGCCCGCCACACGCGCGCGCAAGTATTGCTGATCCACGGATGGAACGTGTGTCAGCCCAAGTGCGATCTCGGTGTCGGCGGGGTCGAGGGCGCCGACGGCTTGCGGCCTCTCGGCGACGCAGCGCTGAGCGTCGACGTGGACTACTGGCGCACGCGCATCGCCGCGTTTCGTGCCGCGACTGCCACCGCTGGCATCTGTACATCGGTCGGCGAGCGCTACCCCGCGGCGCACCGGAGCAACTTGCTGCAGGCCTTCACCACGCGCTCTGCAGACAGCTCCAATAGTCACCTTCGTCAGCTCGCGCAGTGGGCGCGCGACGGCCGACTCAACTCCGTTCAGCTCGAACTGGGCATCCCCGTGCGCTGGCCGGGACCCCTGCGGCGCGCACTGCATGCCGCCGCGGTCGTAGCATTCGGCGGAACACCCGCGACCGCAACCGACTGGGCGCCGCGCTCCCATCGACCGAACGGTTCCGCACCGCTCGGGTTTCACTTTCACGATCCCGAAGCTGGCATCAGCGCATTCACCAGCATCACGCCATTCGGCGCCGCGACCACTGGGCGGTTGCTCTTGTTTCTCGGCGGGAAAGAAATCGCGCTCTTCACCGGCGAGGAACCGGGGGGACAAGACTCGGTGGGCGGCCTCACCTATGCCGCTGATGGTGACGACGTGATGCTGCACTTCGACGGCTACGCGACCCGTCTCGTCGATGCGGACCTCTATCTCGATCTCGAAGCCGCACTCGCGGCCTCGGTTCTCGCCGAAATTCAGCTCGATCTCCGCTACCGAGCATTGGCTGTCGCCAACGAGCACGACGCACGTGCCGGTCGCTTCATCGGCGAGGTGCGCCTACACGATCGCCGCCGCGTCATCAACGCCCGCGGCTTCTGCGATCCCGGCATCGCGTTGCGCGGTCCCGGATCGCACACCGCACGCACGCATCTCGCCGCAAGCTTCGACGATCACCGCGCCTTCAATCTGCGCGCGAGCGACGGCGTAGCCCCGTTCGGCGGCATGGTGATCACGAACGGTTCCACCGAGCGCGAACCCACTGGCGAGCTGACGATTGCCTACGATGGCGATCACTACACGCCCCAGCGGTTTGATCTGTCACTCCGCAAAGGCACCGCCCCCATCGTCGCTTATCCACTGGCGCGCATGCCGATCCTCCGTCCACTGAGCGACGGCGCTCACGCGCGCATCACATTTGGACCGGCGCGTTTCGAGTGGGACGGGCGAATTGGCTGGGGGGTGTACGAGTACGCGCGCCGAGTGATGCCGCGCAGGGAGTCGTAAGGGGCGTAGCGCGCCGCGCCCTTCTCCTAGTCCAATGGTTAGCGAATCGGCAGCGCGGCCTTGAAGCTGCCGTGGATGGCAACTTCGCCTTTCTGATTGATCGCCTGCACGTCGCCTTCAATCAGGTGGCCGCCGTCGGCGTCGTACTTCTTGGTGACCGTGCCCTTGCAGGTGATCGTGTCGCCCGGCCACACGCGGGTGGCAAATCGCACCTTGAACTGCCGCATGTTCTGCACCCCCACGTAGTCGGTGACGCACTTCCCAACGAAGCCGGCGTTGAGCATGCCATGAGAAAAGACACCGGGTAGGTTCGCTCCCTCGGCAAACGTCTGGTCATGATGAATCGGATTGAAGTCGCCCGACGCTCCAGCGTAGCGCACCAGATCGGTGCGGGTGAGATTCTTCACCACGAACGCCGGGACCTCGTCGCCTTCCTTCACATCGTCAAAGTACAGTCTCGTGCGCTCGCCCATGGCTAGTCCTTCTTCACAACTTGCCCGGTCTCAATGACCGTCGACCGGCTGATCGCCACCAGTTCACCCTTCTGGTTGCGGTACTCGGTGGCCGTGACCCCAAAACTCATCGTGCCGCCGCGCGAGCCGGCCTTCTCGAACACGTTCTCGATCTTGCTGACGGCGGTAAGCGCGTCACCGACATGGATCGGTTTGAGATACTCGAACTCCTGCTCCCCGTGCAGCACGCGGCGCAGATCCATATCGAGCTTGGGCCGGCCGCGACCGTCGTCCCAAAAACCAAGCGTCATGAGAAAGGTCGGTGGTGCCATGATGCCGCCGGCTTCCCGCCGGGCGAGGGTCTCGTCGGAATAGATCGGGTTGTCGTCTTTGATCGCGCGGGCAAACTCGCGCACCTTGCCCAACTCGACAATCATCGTCACCGGTTGCCCGCTGCGACCGATCGCACTCTTGTCCATAGGTTGCTCCGCCTTCGGCTCGCGTCCGAACCGCGCCGATCAGGCTGCGCTGCCGGACACCGACTCGGGCTGATCGAGCACAACCTGCGCGACCAGTTCGCGGTTCCATGTGGCGTCACCGAAGGTGACTTCCGACCCCTTGGCGCGCTTGAAGAAGATGTGCATGTCGTGCTCCCACGTGAAGCCGATGCCACCGTGAATCTGGATACCTTCACCGCTCACCATGCGATAGGCGTCCGAGCAGTACGCCTTCGCCATGCACGAAGCGAGATGCGCTTCGGGCACGTCGTTGGCCACCGCCCATGCCGCGTAGTAGGTCGCCGACTTCGAGCTTTCGACTTGCACCATCATGTTGGCGCATTTGTGCTGGATGGCTTGAAAGCTACCGATGGGGCGACCAAACTGCTCGCGCACTTTCGCGTACCCGACACTCATCTCGAGCACCCGCTGCGCGCCGCCACACATCTCGCCGCAAAGTGCGACCTTGGCGCGATCGATGATGCGATCGAGCAGCGCCCAGCCCGCGCCGACTTTGCCGAGCACGGCGTCGGCGCCAACGGTGACGTTGCTGAAGTTCACCTCGCAGAGTTTGCGGGTTTGGTCCATCGTCTTGAGCAACGTGATCGAGACGCCGGGTGCCTTGGCATCGACGAGAAACAGGGTGACGCCCTTTTCGCTCTTGCCCGATGTGCGGGCGGGCACGAGCAGCAGGTCGGCGTTGTGAGCATCGTGAACGAACAGCTTGGTGCCCGACAGACTGAAGCTCTTACCGTCCTTCTTCGCGGGCAGAGTAATTCCGGCGGCGTCCCAGCGACCGCTCTCTTCGACCTGCGCCAGGGTTGCCTTGAGGCTGCCGTCGGCGATGCCGGGAAGGTACTTCTTCCGTTGCGCCTTGCTGCCGCCAAGCAACAGCGGTATCGCGCCAAACATCGCGGTGGCGAAGAACGGGCCGGGCATGACCACGCGACCCATCTCTTCGAGCACGACGATGAGGTCGACCATGTTGAGGCCGGCGCCACCGAACTCTTCGGGGACGATCAACCCTTGCCACCCCAGCCCAGCCATCTTCTTCCACTGCTCGTCGGAGAAGCCGCGGTCGTCGTCCATCATCTTGCGGACGTAGGTCATGGCGCACTCGGTTTCGAGAAATTGGCGCGCGCTCTGGCGCAGCATCTCTTGTTCTTCACTGAATCCGAAATCCATCTATCCCTCCACTGTCACGAATTGCCGCCGCTCTCACGAATCGCCAAATCACGAATTTCCCAAAATGGTCACGCAGCCCACCGAACCCGGTCCGCCGAGATTGTGCGCGAGGCCGAGTTCCGCGTTCTTGACCTGTCGCTTGCCCGCCTTGTCCCACAAGTGCTGGCACACCTCGTAGATCATGCGAATGCCGGTCGCGCCGATTGGATGGCCGAACGACTTCAAGCCGCCACTCGGATTCACCGGCAACTCGCCGCCGATGCTGGCGCGGCCTTCGGCGACAAAGTGTGCGCCTTCGCCGCGACCACAAAATCCCAAATCCTCGTAGTTGAGGATTTCAGTGATGGTGAAGCAGTCGTGGACCTCGGCGAGATCGATGTCCTTCGCGGTAACGCCGGCCTGCTCGTACGCCGACTGCGCCGCCATCGTTGTCGCTGGGAAGCCGGTGTACGCAAAGCCGGGTTTCATGTACGGCTCGCCGCTGGTCACCGCCAAACCGATGCCCTTCACCTTGATGGCATCGGGGCGAAAGTTTTTCGCCAGATCGGCACGACACACAATCGCGGCCGCAGCCCCGTCGGTAGTCGGGCAGCAATCGAACAGACCGAGCGGGCTGCAGATCAGCGGTGCTTTGAGCACTTGCTCTTCGGTCACCTCCATTTGGAAGTGCGCCTTCGGACTCATCGTGCCGTTGTGATGATTCTTCAGCGCGACTTTCGCAAGGGCGTCCCTGCCGATGCCGTAGGTCTTGAAGTAGCGATTCGCGGCCATCGCGAACAGACTCGGCGCGGTGGTGCCGTGACCGATCACGGGATGCGTGCCGAAGGTTCCCAGGCCGCGCTGACCCGAGTCGCGCAGCTTCTCAAAGCCGAGCGCGAGCGCGACGTCGTACATACCGGACGCCACCGCCATGCAGGCGTTGCGAAAGGCGTCCATGCCCGACGCGCAGTAGTTCTCGACGCGAGTGATCGGAATGTTGAACAACTTGAGCGGATCGCCGAGCGCGGTGCCCGCGGTGCCGGAACCGATGGTGCCGACCCAGGCGGCTTGAATCTGCGTCGGCTCGATGTTCGCGTCCTGGTAGGCCTCCAACGCGGCGTCGACGATCATGTCCTCGGCGCTCTGGTGATAGTTCTCACCGAACTTGCAGCAGCCGACGCCGATCACCGCCACTTTGTCACGAATGTGCATGGTCAGCCTCCGTGGTTACGCGGCTGGCCGCGCCTTCCAGAAGTAGTTATTCATTCCAAAACCTTCGTGGTACTTCCGAAACGTCAACTCGAGCCGCATGTCGATCTCGACTTGCTCGGCCGGGCAGTCCGTCATCTGCACGTACACCCGCCCGCCGCCGTCGAGTTCGACCACAGCGTGCGTCACCGGCTGGTCGGGCGAGTCGAACAGAAAATCGTTGGTGAAGGTGAACAACGTGCCGCGACGCGATAGCTTCACATCTTCGAGGCCGTCGCGATGGCCGCACTCAACACAGATGCGGTGCTTGGGAAACTGCACCGTCTGACATTTGGGACACCGGCCGCCGTAGAGCGGCAGCACCGCTTTCTGGTCGCGAAACAACACGACCGGTGTCGAGAGATCGGTGTTGTGGTCTTCCTTGCGGATCAATTTTCGGAAGCGCGCGTACTTTCCGTACGACGGCAGATGGCGCTTGGTTTCGATCTGCGAGTAGACGCTGCGTGCGGTGTGATAGCTCGCGATCGCGTCGGTCGCTTTGAACACGAACGCATCGCTACCGTCCCCGTAGCTGGCGAGGAGGATGACGTCGCCTGGCTTCGCGCGTTCGAGTGCGGCAGCGAGCAACAGCAGCGGCTGTGTCGTACCGGTGTCGCCCAGTAGCGCCCACAGCGTGTCGCCAATCTGTTTCTTCGCATCGAATCCGACCGCCTTCGCGACGCCGGCGATCGCACGCGGATTCGGCGCCGCGATCACCGCCACGGTGATCTGCTCCGGAGTCAAATGGCAACGTTTGAGCACGCCTTGAATCGCCGCTGTTACGAACGGGGCGTACCCGAACTTGGTCTCGAACCCGCCGGGAAACGAATGCAGATAGTCTTGCCCTTCGGTGCGCCAGGTGCCGTGAAAATCTTCACTGATACTGAACGAACCGAGCATTTCAGCGATGACCGCGTCACCGCCGAGCAACACCGCCGCACCCGCATCGCCGCAATTCTGTTCCGCCGAACTGTCGGGCTCGCCCATACGGCAATCGCCCGCACACACCAGCACCCTCTGCGCACCGGCGCTCAGCGCATCGAGGCCGGCCTGCAACGCCGACGTGCTGGCGCGCAGGCTGTCGCAGAAATCTGTCGTCCGCACCTGGGCGCCGGTATCGAGCACCGCCGCCACCGTCGCCGCGGCTTGCTTCTCGCGATACGGTGACGTCGTCGATGCGAAGAACACCGCATCCAACTTCGCCGGCGACGTATCGGCGAAGCAGTTGGTCGCCGCGTTGACCGCGAGTGTCAGACTGTCCTCGTCGTGATTGGCGACGGCCTTCTCGCCGCCCATCGACGGCTGTCCCCACTCCTTCGCAATCACCTCACGCGGCAAGCGATAGCGTGGAACGTACGAACCGAATCCAATGATGCCGGCCATATGATGATCCTCAAGCGTCCGCTCCCTCTCCCTGTGGGAGAGGGCTGGGGTGAGGGCAAAATCGCAGCGACTTGGTCTCACCCTGACCCTCTCCCGACAGGAGAGGGAACCGAACAAACAAATGATCCACTCAAACCACCCGTGTCGCCTTCAGCCGTTCAATGTCACCGGCCCCGAAGCCGAGTTGCTGGAGCACTTCCCCGGTGTGTTGGCCGAAGTCGGGCGGTAGCGATGGGGTGCGCGACGGCGTGTCGGAGAATTTGAGCGGTGATCCGAGGGCGCGCTGGCCTTCGACCACCGGCAGCAGGCCACGGTGCTTCACCTGCGGATCCTCGAATACCTCTGCGATGTCGCTGACCGGCCCGAAGCAGATGTCGATCGGGTCGAGGATATCAAGCCACTCCTTTTGCGTCTTGCTCTTGAACTTCCCGCGAATCACGCGGAACATTTCTTCGCGCCGCACCCCTTCCGCGAACTCATCGGGAATGAACTCCTCAACCCCGAGCGCGGTGCAGAGATTTTTCCAAAAGTGCTCTTCGAGCGCGCCGACGGTGACGTACTTGCCGTCCTTGGTCTCGTAGATCGCATAGCACGGATGGTGACCGGTGAGGCGCGTCTTACTGCGTTGCGGCTGCTGGCCGGAGACCAGCTGCATCAGGATGTGAAACACGTTCCAAGTCACGGCCCCATCCATCATCGAAACATCGACGAACTGGCCACGACCCGTATGATCGCGTGCGAGCAAGGCCGCGAGCATGCCGATGACCGCCATCTGCGCGCCACCGCCGATGTCGGCGATCTGCACACCCGCCGATACCGGCGGACCATCAGGAGGGCCCGACACGCCCAGTACGCCCGCGTATCCAAGATAGTTGATGTCGTGCCCGACTTTGTTGCGGTACGGTCCGTCTTGCCCGTAGCCGGAAATCGAGCAGTAGACGAGCCGCGGATTGATCTTGGCCATGGTGGCATAGTCGATGCCGAGCCGCTCGGTCACACCGGGTCGAAAGCCCTCGAGAATGACATCGGCATCTTTGGCCAGCCGATTGAAGATCTCCTTCCCTTCGGGCGACTTCAGATTGAGCGTCATGCTGCGCTTGTTGCGCTGAATCAGCGGAATGCCGACGCCCATCACGTCGTTGGGCGCGGCGATCACCAACACATCGACGCCCAGGTCGGCGAGCATCATCGACGCAAACGGGCCGGGCAGTTGGCGCGAGAGATCGAGCAGTTTCAGACCCTGAATCGGCGGCACAAACGCTCCTTGAAATGACGATGAAATCGTTCCGGGAAGATGGATTCGGAGTTCACCTAACAAGCGTTCGGTTACCACGCGGTCTTCGGGATTGTCAACGTAGGGGGTTGCAAGGAAGGGCGCCCCACCGAGATTCTTACCGCAGCAGTTTTGCGAGTTGCCGCATCTCGTCGCCAATGCCGCCGGGGATGATGTACTGATCCGTGCTGCGGATCTCCTCGAGGTGCTCGGCGATGTCCTCGACGCTCGGAATGACTTCTTTGCCGGCGAACCAGCCCGGCGTGAGACCGATGAAGATGCGTGCGTAGCGGCCGCCGCCGACGGAGAAAATCTCGTGCGTCACCGCACAGCCCTCGGAGACGAGATAGGCAACGAGCGGGGTAACGAGGTCGGGCTTGACGAACTCAGCCAGCGGACCGAGCAGCTCTTCGGTCATGCGCGTCTTCGCGATTGGCGCGATGACGTTGCTCATGATGTTGTTCTTCACCCCTTCGACCGCGAGCACGTTGGAAAGCCCGACGAGCCCCATCTTCGCCGCGCCATAGTTGGTCTGGCCGAAGTTGCCGAATAGTCCGGCGGCTGACGCGGTGAAAACGAAGCGCCCGTAGTTCTGTGTCTTCATCGCCCGGAACGCGGGCTGGCTGACGTAGAACGCACCCTTGAGATGGACATCGAGGACGATGTTCAACTCCTCGGGGGTGAGCTTGGCGAAGGTCTTGTCGCGCAGCACGCCGGCATTGTTGATCACGATGTCGACGCGGCCGAACTTGTCGAGCGCGGCCTTGATGATCGCCTCGCCACCTTCGGGTGTCGACACGCTATCGTAGTTGGCAACCGCCTCACCACCTTTGTCGCCGATCTCCTTCACCGTCACGTCCGCCATGCTGTGGCCGGCGCCGGTGCCGTCGGGCTTGCCGCCGAGGTCGTTGACGACGACTTTCGCGCCGCGGCTGGCGAGTAGCAGCGCGTAGGTCTTTCCCAAGCCGCCGCCCGCTCCAGTGATAACGGCAACGCGATTGTCGTAGCGAATGTCTCCCATAGTCCGAGCTCCTTAGTAGTCGGTAGTATCGTGGCCGCACGCGGCCGGCAACGTCAGTAGACTCATGCGCCGCGGAGAGTCAATCAAGGAGCGGCCGGTGTCGTTCGGGTTGGTTGTACCGTTCGCCGCGCCCTTCTATACTTCCGGCATGCGCTCGCGTGTTCCGCCGTGGGTGGGCAAGACCGCCGATCTCTCCGATACCGAACGTTACGCCGCCATGACGCCTGCGCAACGTCTCGCGTGTTTCGTCGAAGTCTGCGAGCTGAGCCGGCGCATCCTCGAAGACCGGCCCGACCGACGCGAGGTGCTCGCACGCGAAGAGCCGATGCCGCCAGAGGCGGAGCAAACCTGGCTACGTCTAGTCGCAGAGGCGCGTCGTGCGCGATTCGCTCGGTAGCCTCGTTGACGTCGTCGAGCGATTGATCGACGCCTTCGAACAAACGCAGATTCCGTACGCTTTGGGGGGTGCCATCGCGTACAGCGCTTGGGCTGAGCCGCGCGCGACGCGCGATATCGATCTCAACATCTGGCTCGACATGGAGAATTTCGAGCTCGCATTTCGTCTGTTGGAAGCGTGCGGCGTCACCCTCAACCGCGCGGCCGCCCGGCAGGCCGCGCACGAGCGCGGAATGCTCGTCGCCCGCCACGGAGAGTATCGCATCGATGTTCGCTGGTTGGCATGCTTGGCGAAGATGAGGATCGAATCGCCAGTTGGGATCGCCTGGTTCGCGAGCACCGACGGTAGTGCTCGGTCCGCATAGCCGCACCGCGCAATGGCAGGCACGGGTGTGAAGGGCTCGATTCGCCGTGAAGCGCGGCAACTCGGCTTCACCTTGTGCGGATTCGCACCACTGCAGCCGCCACCCCACGGCGAATTCGTGCGCGCGTGGCTGAAGGATGGCAACGCCGGTACGATGAGCTACCTCGGCCGCGGCTTGAAGAAGCGCCTCGATCCGTCGCGCGTGCTGCCCACCGCGCGCAGCGTGATCACGGTCGGGTTTCCGTATCGCCCGATGCGTCCGCCGGCGATCGACTGGCGCGCGGAGATGCGCGGACGCATCGCGGCCTACGCATACGGTCCCGACTATCACGACATCGTGCTCGGCAAGTTGGAACACCTCGCCGCTACGGTCCGCGTGTGGGGCGCCAGCGCGACGCGCGCGTACATCGATACCGGTCCGATCCTCGAACGCGAGTGGGCGAACCTCGGTGGACTCGGTTGGTTCGGCAAGAACACCACGATCCTACATCAACACGAAGGCTCGTGGTTCTTCCTCGGCGAGATCTTTACCGATATCGACTTCGACCCCGAGCCAATCGTCGGCGATCATTGCGGCACCTGTCGCCGCTGCCTCGATCTGTGTCCGACTGGTGCACTCAAGGACGGCTATGTGATGGACGCGCGCCTGTGCATCTCGTACCTCACCATCGAGTACCGCGGCGTGATCCCGCGCGACCTGCGCTCGAAGATGGGTGAGTGGATCTTCGGCTGCGACGTCTGCCAGGACGTGTGCCCCTGGAACGACACGCAGGCGACGAACGACAGCCGCGATCTATTGCCGTTTCTCCCCGATCTGCTTGCGCTCGACGCAGCGGAGTACGGGCACCGGTTTGGGGCGAGCGCCGTCAGTCGCGCGAGTCGCGACTGCCTCGTTCGCAACGTCGCGGTGGCGTTGGGTAACACAGCGAATCCCGCCGCGGTGCCGCCCTTGATTGCCGCACTGGAGCGCGATGCGTCACCGTTGGTGCGCGCTCACGTTGCGTGGGCGCTAGGAGAAATTGACGACCGCGCGGCGCAGCAAGCGCTGGAGACGGCTTGGAGAAGCGAAGGCGAGGTAACCGTTCGAGCGGAAATCAAGGCGTCCCTCGATACGCCCGCTGCGCGGACTACTCGGGAAAACGGAAAGAGAAACCGTAGGTAGTGGTTGGCCTCAATCCGAAAAAAGAAAGGAAACCGCCGATGCACGCCGACAAACGCAGACGCGGAATTCAACGCGATTCATCGCCGGATCACCAAATGCATTTCGATGAAGTTTACGGATCTCTTCCTGTTCTTGCAGAAAGCTCTGATCGGCGGACATCGGCGTGCATCGGCGGTTCCATTTTATCTTCGCTTTGGGGTTAGATCCGTCCGTTTCCCCGAGTAGCGACCGCCGCGGTCGCGTATCGAGGGGCGATGGTTGACTCAGCGCCGCCAATGACTCAATGACCCCCAATCACCCGATGACTCATGGACTCAACGATTCAACTCCGGAGGGACCGATGGCCGATTTGATCTTGCATCACTACGACACATCACCGTTCTCCGAGAAGATCCGCAAGATCTTCGCGCACAAGCATCTGGCGTGGCGCGCGGTCGAGCAGCCGACCATCATGCCGAAGCCGCAGCTGATCCCGCTCACCGGCGGCTACCGCAAGATTCCGGTGCTGCAGATCGGTGCCGACGTCTATTGCGATACCCAGCTGATTGCGCGGACGATCGAACGGCTGCATCCCGAGCCCACGCTCTACCCCGACGGCAGCGAAGGCGCCTGCTACGCGATCGGCATGTGGGCCGATCGGTTGTTCTTCTTTTCGACGATTCCGGTGCTGTTTGCGCTCCTCGGCGACAACCTCCCGCAAGCGTTCATCGACGATCGCACCAAGATGATGCCCGGCCGCAATTTCGCCGACATTCCCAAGCTCGCGCCGTACGCGAAGGAGCAGTGTCGCGGCTTCGCGGCGTGGCTCAACGCACAACTCGGCGATGGTCGCCCGTACCTACTCGGCAAGCACTTCAGCCTCGCCGACGCGGCGTGCTACCACCCGGTGTGGTTCCTGCGAAACGTGCCGCCGGCCGCAACGGTGTTCGACGAGTTCCCCAAACTGATCGCCTGGTCGGAACGAATCAAAACAATGGGCCACGGCCAACGCAGCGACATGGACCCGGCCGAAGCGCTGCGGGTCGCCCGCGAGAGCACGAGCACGACGAAAGAAGCCGTCGACCCGAACGACCCGAGCGGCCTCAAACCCGGTGAGAAGGTCAGCGTCACCCCAGACGACTACGGCTTCGATCCGGTTGTCGGCACGGTGGTCACATCATCCGTCCACGAGATCGCCATCCGCCGCAGCGCTCCCGAAATCGGCGACGTGGTGGTGCACTTCCCGCGCGTCGGGTTCAGAATCGATCGGGTGTGATTGACCGACCATGGGTGAAGGCAAACGGCCCGGAGTT
>JBGOUW010000320.1:0-5940 GCA_041477755.1 Binatia bacterium | reverse complement strand
TGCGGTAGGTGTTGCGCTCAACGCGCTGAGGCAGTCGATCCCATTCGGCTGGTTGCACCACGTCATCCATCGCATTCGGATGGAAATAATCTTCGACGTCGATGGTGAGCGCGTTGATCATCGGCCCGACGACAGGGCGACTCATCTCGCGCATAACCTGTCCGGCGACTGATGCGGCTCCGCACTAGCGACCGCGCCAGCCCAACAGGATGATCCTGATCGTGCGCGTCATGATGAACAGATCCGTTACGACCGAGACGTGCTGCAAATAGAAGAGATCGTAATCGAGCTTCTGTCGCGCGTGCTCAACCGTCGGCGCATACGGCAGATTGACCTGTGCCCAGCCCGTCATTCCCGGACGCACGGCATGGCGCTCGTCATAGAGCGGGATCGCCGATCGCAACAGAGTCACGAACTCAGGACGCTCCGGGCGCGGGCCGACGAAGGACATTTCGCCCCACAACACGTTCCACGCTTGGGGGATCTCGTCGATGCGGAGCGCGCGTGTCCAACGCCCAACCCGCGTCACTCGCGGATCTTCTGCCTGCGCCCAAACCGGTCCAGTCTCAGCTTCCGCATCGACGCGCATGGAGCGAAACTTCCGCAGCCTGAACGGAGCCCCGTGCCGCCCGATGCGCACTTGGGAAAAGAGCACCGGGCCGCCGTCTTCAAGTTTGATCAAGACGGCGACCAACACGCTCAGTGGGGCGGTCAGCAGCAACACCACCGCTGCCGCAACGACGTCGATGATACGCTTGATTGCGCGTGCGAGGCTGGTCCGTCGGTGCACATCCCAAACGATCGACCGATCCGTTGTCGCGCCGATGCCGCCCAGCGAGACGGGATCGAATGAATGATCAGACAGCACAGGATTCTCCCCGATCGCCGCTCGCACGAGGTCGCCGTCTCAGCCTCATCACCACTCTCATCGCACGCGGGTGTCCTATCCCAGACCGTCACCACGGTCCAGTCGATTGTTTCCGAGTTGTGTCCGCGCACAACCCTACGCCGGTGCGGTCGCCGGTCGTTCTCCGGCACGTAGCTTGTTGGTGGAGACCGAATCGTGCTTCAGTGCCCGCGACGAGATGTTTCATATCGTGAGTGGTGGCCTAAAACGCATCGCGCGCCGCCTTGCAGATGCGAGCGGCGCGTTTGCGGTCTCCCGTCAACTGACGGCGCACCTGCCGCGGATTCTCATGTACCACCAGTTCACGGAGTCGAGCGCGACGCCGGCTGGCGGCGTTTCGGCAAGCGTATTGCGCCAACAGTTGGGGCACATCACGCGGCGGTATCGGCCAGTCCGACTGCAGGACCTGGCACGCGCGCGCGTTGCCGGCGAACCAATGCCCCCGCGATCAATAGTGATCACGATCGACGATGGCCACACGAGCTTTCTGCGCTGGGCGTTTCCCGTCCTGAAGGAATTCGGAATTCCCACCACCCTGTTCATCGTCAGCGATCTATTGGATACGGGTCGATGGTTGTGGACCGATCGATTCATGTATCTGCAGGCACACGCGCGCGCCGTCATTCCCGACGCCATCCTCACCGCGTTGAAGCAACTGCCGCCGCCGGAGCGCGACCATCGGCTGGAGGAGTTGGCGCGCCAAGCCGGCGTAACGATTCCTTCACTGCCTCCCGAGCCCTATGCGCTGCTCTCGCGGGTTGAGGTCCAGCAGTTGGCCCAATCGGGGTTAGTCGAGATTGGCTCCCACACGCGGACGCATGCGACGCTGTGCTCGCTCGACAGCGAACAGTCGTGGAACGAAGTGGCGGGTTCGCGTCGCGACCTCGAACGCAGCCTCGGTCTCCCCATCGCCGCGTTGTGTTTCCCAAATGGTCAGTTCGGCGACTACCGACCGGAGCATGTCACGATGGCCGCCAAGGCTGGGTACCTGTGTGCGACCGCGTCACACTTCGGTTGCGTAACCGGAGAATCGGACCGTTTTGCGCTGCCGCGCATCGGAGGCGACGCAGCCGATATGACGACGTTCCGCAAGTACGTCGACGGTTTCGAATACCTGCAACGGCGCATCAACGGTGATCGATGCTGGTAGGCGAGTCGTCAGACGAGCAACTTGCGACACCCGGTGGCTCGTTACCGACCACGGCTGCGCTTCCTTGTGCCTCGCTCGGTTCCCTACTACAGGGAGCGCGACGCCCCCGACGCCACCGTGAGAATTCTCTACCTCTCCCATCGAGTTCCGTACCCACCGAACAAGGGCGAGAAGATCCGCATGTATCATCACCTGCGGTATCTGGCGGAGTCGCACGACGTGCACCTGCTGAGCTTCATCGACCGATCCGAAGACGCGCAGTGGATGGACGCGCTCGGCCGCCATTGCCGGCAGGTGGAGTTCGTGCGGCTCGACCCACGACTGGGGGTTGTCCGCGGCGTCTTGGCGATGGCGCGAGGGCGGTCGCTATCCGAAGGTTACTTCGGCGGACGACACATGTTGCGTGCGGTGCGGCGCGCGGTGGCCGGGGTCACGTTCGATGTGGCCTGGGCGTCGTCGTCCGCGATGGGGCAATATCTCGAAATGGTTCCCGCCCGGCGCCGGATCGTCGACTTCGTGGATCTCGATTCCGAGAAATGGCTCGAATATGCAGCTGATCCACGCACGCCATTTCGATGGGCATATACTCTCGAATCGCAGCGCCTCCGCCGACTCGAGACGCGCATCGCGACCAATGCGAGCTGCGTCGCATTCATCTCGACGGAGGAGGCCACTCTCTTTCAAAGACTTGCGTCGTTGCCTGCGAACATACGGGTCATTCCCAACGGTGTCGACACCGTCTTCTTCCAACCGGGAGAGAATCCAAAGTCGACAACCGCTCCCCAAATCCTCTTTACCGGCACGCTCGACTATCGTCCCAATAGCGAAGCCGTTCTGTTCTTTGCGCGAGAAGTGTTGCCACTGGTGCGGCGCGAAGTTCCGGCGGCCCACTTTACGGCGGTTGGGCATCGGCCATCGCGCAGATTGCGACGGCAGGTGCGAGCACTCGGTGCCGCAATCACGGTCGCCGGCTCAGTCCCCGACATTCGACCATACTTCGCCGGCGCCCACGTCTGCGTAGCACCACTGCGAATCGGCCACGGTGTGCAGAATAAGATCCTCGAAGCGATGGCGGCTGGCGTACCAGTGGTCGCGAGTCCGTCGGCTGCGGCGGGCCTAGCCGTGCAGGATGGCGTGCACGTGCTGCTGGCAGAGACATCGGCGCAGTTTGCCTCGGCAGTGGTCACGCTGCTACGGCAGCCGGACCGGGCGCTCGACATGGCGGTGAAGGCGCGCCAGCACGTTCAACGGGCCTATCGGTGGGACGTCAATCTCCACTCGATAGATGCGTGCTTGAACGAGTGCGAATCGTCGATCGCACCGCTGGCTCAGGATGTGATTGGACCGGGGGCACAGGCATGAGTGTCGGTCCCGCACACAAGTCCCCGCAAGTCACGGTGCCGAACAACCCGCCAACGATCTTGGCCGCTTCCAGAACCTATTTTGCTTCTCGCGTTCTGTTGATCGTGAGCGGACTGGTCTCGATGCCCCTCCTGACCCGTCTACTGACCAAACAGGAGTATGGGCTCTTGAGCCTGATCTTTGCGATCGTCTCCGTCCTCACCATCGCGGGCACGCTCGGCTTCAGCGAGGCGACGCTTCGGTTTTACGCCGAACGACAGGCGCAAGGGCCGGCGGCGGTGCGCGACCTGTGTGACACCATGTTGGGCGGATCATTGACGGTCTGCCTGCTGGTGGCGACGGGAACACTGCTGGTCGCCCGTTGGCTGGTGGACGAGCCGGAGTATGCGACCATCCTCGAACTCACCAGCGTGTTGGTGGTGATTCGAGTGGTCTCCGGAGTGCTGTTGCAGATTTATCGGGCCCAGGAACGCTCTGTGGCGTACGCCATTGGCCGTGTGGTTGCCCGCTATGGAACGGTCGCCATCGCAATCACTCTCCTGCTGCTGTTCCAGCGGAGCGCGCTGACAGTGATCGTCGCGACGATCGTCGCGGAAGGCGCGGTCCTCGCAGTCGTGGCATGGGACCTGGTGCGACGCGGCGTACTTTCGCGTCCTCGCCTGATTCGCCCGGTTGTGCTTGCCGCGAGCGCGTATGGAATCCCGCTTGCGGTCGCCGGGTCCGCACGGTTTTTCCTGGATTACAGCGATCGCTTTCTGATCGAACGGTTCCTGGGGTTGACGGCAGTGGCCACGTATACCGTGCCCTACGACCTCGCGCAGCGGTTTGGCGAGTTGCTGTTTGAGCCCGTCGGCTTGGCGGTGATGCCGATCATCTTCCGCCGCTGGATACACGATGGCCGCCGTGAGACATCGCAGGTCGCTTCAGAGATTTTGACGAAGTTGATTGCGTTGGTGATCCCCGCCGGCACCCTATACCTGATCTGCAGTCAAGATCTCATCGTTCTGCTCGCTTCCGAGAACTACCGCGACTCGGCAAGCCTGACGCCGTTCCTTCTGCCCGGAGTGTTGTTGAGCGGGATCAATTTCATTGTGAGCGCCGGTCTCGCCATTCAGAAAGACACCATCGCCATTGCAACCAATGTTTGTGGTGCGGCAATCCTCAACGTGGGACTGAATCTCATCGTGTTGCCACGGTGGGGCCTATCCGGCGCGGCGGCCTCAACCAGCATTGCCTTCGGCGCACTGCTAGCGGTCAACTATCTCCGATCGCGATCCGTGTTGGATCTTCATTTGGAATTTCGGCCGATCGCGAACGCGCTAGTTGCCACGGGCGTCATGACGCTCCTGCTCTTCGCTATCGGACCGACGTCGTCGTGGCGTCTCGTGGATCTCGCGGTTCGCGGGACGGCGGGTGCGACTAGCGCGACCATCTCCTTTTGGATCCTCGATCCGAACTTTCGCCGCTGGGTTCGCGAAGCCGGCTCCTACAAGCGTATCGGAGCCGATACCGATACACGATGCCCGTAGGTCGAAACCACCCGGACGATGCCTGCATATTCGAACAAGTTGAAGATGCGGCCGGAGAGTCAACCCCCGTGAACGAGACCCATTTCACGTCGAAGGATGACGTGTTGCGGGCGGTGCCTGGTTCACGACGATCATTGCTGATCGCGTTACACTACCCACCCGCCAATAGTCCCGCTGCGCTGCGGTCGGTCAAGTTCGTGAAGTACCTTACCGAGTTCGGATGGAACACGAATGTCGTGACGGTGCGCGCGGACGTGTACGGCGCAACCGACACCGCTTTGCTACGCGAGATACCGTCCAATAGCCGAACCTACCGAGCGTTTGGCTTTGACACGAAGGCGGTATTCTCGGTTCGAGGTCGGTACCCGGGGTTCCTCGCCTTTCCGGATCGTTGGGTCTCCTGGCTTCCGAGCGCGGTCCTTCATGCAGTTCGCGCGATTCGCCATCAACGGAGCCAGGTCGTGATTTCAACGGGGCCGCCCGCCACCGCCCATTGCATCGGTCTCCTCGCCAAGCGAATCACCGGCATACCGTGGGTTGCCGACTTCCGCGATCCGTGGGTGAACCCGCATTCGTCACCCATGCAACGACGATTGGAACGTCGGATCGCAATGGGCGCAGACCGTTTGATCGTCACAACCGATGGGCTCGCTCGAGAATTGCGCGCACGATATGGAGCGGCCGTCGATGGCAAAATACACGTCGTACACAACGGATATGACGAAGAAGACTTTGAGCGATTGCCGCCACCGGATGGGGCGTCGTCACGCTTCACGATCGCGCACCTCGGACACATTTACGCGCAGCAACGAGATCCCGAACCTTTCTTGGAGGCGATCCGTCGCAGCCTTGAACGCGGCGATTTGCCCGCGGATGCGTCGGTGATGTTCATCGGCCCTGGAGAGTTAGCTCTCCAGTCGAGGTTCAGCAGTCTGGTGCCCGCGCTCCGGCTCGAAGGTACCGTACAGATCCTGGATTCTGTGCCTCATCAC
>JBGOUW010000301.1:0-6309 GCA_041477755.1 Binatia bacterium | reverse complement strand
TCGGCGATCCAGTCTTGAATGTTGGCCTTGCGCGACAGCGTGCTGCCAAACATTTCGCGCTGGGTCGCGTATTGGCACATCATCTCGAAGGAGCGCTGCGCAACGCCCAACCAACGCATGCAGTGATGAATGCGACCGGGGCCGAGGCGCTCCTGAGCAATGGCGAAGCCCATGCCCTCGCCACCGAGCCGGTTGGTCACCGGCACGCGGCAGTCCTCGTACCAAATCTCGGCGTGATGGTTGTCGTAGTCGCCCATCACCGGAACGCCGCGAGCGATCTTGAAGCCAGGCGTATCGGTTGGGACGATGATCTGACTGAAGCGCAGATGCGGATTCTCCTGCTCCGGGTTTGTCATCGCCATGACGATGGCGAACGACGAGCCGTGGGCGCCGCTGGTGAACCATTTGTGACCGTTGATGACGTAATGATCGCCGTCGCGTTTCGCGGTGGTGCGCAGCAGGCGTGGATCGGAGCCGGCGACTTCCGGCTCGGTCATCGAGAAGCAACTGCGGATATCGCCGTCGACCAAGGGTTTGAGCCAGCGCGCCTTCTGTTCATCCGTGCCGAAGCGCCACAATATCTCGGCGTTGCCCGAGTCGGGCGCTTGCGAGCCCATGCAGACGGGGGCCGCCGGACTGCGGCCGAGGATCTCGTTGATGAACACGTAGTGCATGAAGGGCAGATCGGCACCGCCCGCTTCCTTCGGCAGATGGAACGCCCAGTACCCCGCGGCCTTCGCCTTCGCCTGCACCGCCTTGATCGCCGGCGGATACGCCGGGCCGCCGACCTCCATTGTCCACCCTTCATGCGAGCGTTCGAGCGGGTAGACATGCTTGTCCATGAAGGCACGGACATTGACGCACAGCTGCTCAACCTCGGCCGGTACCGTGAAGTCCATCGATCACTCCTTGGATTGAATCTAACCCGCTCGTCACGCTGTTCGTCGTGCTCTTCGCGGTGAATCGCTCTCCTATTTCACTTTCTTCAGCGCCGCGTCCATGCTGGCGAGGATCGAGGCGGGGTTCTTCTCGTCGTAGAAATACTTGTACTGCTCCCGCGGTAGCTGGATGTCGGCGAGCTTGCCGTTCGGCGACAGGAAGAAGGTGCGCGGAATGTACTGCCCGTCGAGCGCGTACTTTTGACTGAGTTCCTTGTTCTGGTCGCCGTCGACGTGAATCATCACGAAGCGCTTCGACTGCTCGACGACTTTCGGGTCGTGAAACACGCCGCTGTAGTTCTTGCAATGCGGACACCACTCGGTGAAGAAGATGAGGCAGATCGGCTTTTTCGATTTCTTGGCTTTGGCGAGGCCCGCCTCGTACGACTGCCACGGAATCTGCGCATCGTTCCAGTCATGCGCGGATGCCGGCACGGCAACCGCCAGCACCGCCAACACGGCGGCGAACACCCGCATCATCGATGTTTTCGTCATGGCACCTCCGTTCGTGGCCCGTGCTTGTAGCGGAGAGCGGGCGGGTTTGAAACCCATCCCTACGCGTTGGCCGCGAGGGTGGCGAATGAAATCGCCGACAGCTTGCGCGTCGCCACCACGGAGTACACGCAGGAAACGCGACCGTCAGGGGTGAGGTCGCACAGGAAGACGATGCGCGGCGGCTCGCCGGGTTTACCGGTCGGCAACTCGCCGACCAGCGCCGGTAGGCCGTTGACCATGCGGGCTTCGAAGCGTGCACCAGCCATGCGCCGGCGCCAGATGTTCCAGTGAAATTGAGTGACACGGTCGCGACCGATGAGCGGCTTGCGGGCGGCGAAGAACTCACCGCCGCCGTCGCTGAGTGCGCGCACCGAGTCGGCGAGCATCGCCTCGATCGAGGCGACGTCGCCCGACGACAATGAGGTCATGAACCGCCCCAACACCTCGCGCGTCCGTTCCTGCAGCTCGCGGGTCGGTACGCAGCGGTTGCGATCGTAGGCGTGCATCGCGCGCCGCGCCCGATGATGGGTGGTCTTCACGCTGGGCTCGGACATGCCGAGCGCGTCGCCGGTCTCACGCACCGAGTAGTCGAACACGTCGCGCAGCAGCAGCACCGCGCGTTGCTGCGGCGTCAACGCTTCGAGCGCGAGCAAGAACGCGAACGACACGCTCTCCAACAGATCGTAGCGTCCCTCGGTCGTGTGCTCGCCGGCGAGCGTCGGTTCAAAAGCCGGCGGCGAGGCCTCGTCACCGGTCTCGATCGGCGCGGGCAACCACGGTCCGACGTACGTTCGCCGCTTGCGGCGGCGCAACAGATCGCGGCCAAGATTCATCGCCACCCGCACCAGCCACGGCCGCCACGGCTCATCGGTGCGCGGCGGCGGATGCTCCATTGCGCGCACGAACGTTTCCTGTACCAGATCGTCGGCGTCGGCGGCGCTCCCGGTCATGCGGTAGCACAACCCCCACACGTGGCGCTCGTGAACCTTGAAGAGGTCTTCGAGAATCGGAGAGGCGAGCGTGCTCATGCGAGACGTCTCTACCATCCACCTCAATCATCGATCACGCGGCGACGCGCAGTGATCGCGTTTGCGTGACAAGTTGTGCCGCCCGTTTTGCGCTCGCCAGACTGGTATCAGCCAGCAGGCCTTCCGCACCCACCCAGTCGCCGACGACGTAGAGATTCTTCACATCCGGCACCGCGGGGCCGGGCCGTCCTGCCGCGCCACCCTGCACCGCCGTGGTGAGCCCGTTGCAAACCACCATGTTCGGCAAGAATCGGCGCTCCACCAATGCGTCGCGCCAGCCCGGCTGCACGAGATCGAGCAGTGCCTCGAGTTCGCGTTCGTCAGACTTTGGATCGGACGCGGCATCACTCGGCAAATATTTGGCCACGTGAATCGTGGCACCGCCCGGCGCGGCAAGCTTGGCGAACGCCGAGTGAACCGACAGGTACCACGGCTGATCGATCCCGAGAGCGAAGGTCGTGCGCGGCTGCGGCAAGCGGTTGAGCGCTACATCGAGGCACGCCGCCGTTACCGGAATCGCCGCGTCCGCCCATTCCCGCAGCGAACGGCTTGCACCATTGAGCAACCCAGCTGCGTCACCTGGACTACCCGCGAGGATGACGGTGCCGGCCGCATGCCGCGTGTCGTCCGCGAGCCGCACCCCGCGCACGCCGTCGTCCTGCTCGACCGCGGCAACGCGCGTGCCCGCGACGATCTTCACCCCCGCCGCTTCCGCCGCCAGGCGTAAGCCATCGACCAGCGTCTGCCACCCGCCGTCGAGGTAGTGCACGTTACTGGCGAGTGCCATCTGCAATTGCGCCACGGCGACGCCGGCACTCTGCCGCGCGGGATCGTTGGCATAGGTCGACAAGCGAAACAGCGCCTGCACCAGGCGGCGAACGTCGGGATGTCGAATGCGGCGGTCGAGCCACCCGCGCACAGTCTCGTGCCGAATTTCCGCCGCATCAATCTTGCCGATCGTGCCGAGCAGTCTGGCAGTTTCGAACTTCGCCGCTAGGCCAAACAACCCGGTGCTCAGCAACGACACGAATCCGCCGGGCAGTGCGTGTTTGGCGCCGCGGTCGATCGCGTAGCCACCCGACGCACTCGGCGTGCCGGCGGTGAACGCCACACCCAGTTCGCGCAACACCTGCGCGCCCTCCCCGCCTTTGTAGAGCGCGTGCGGGCCGATGTTGAACCGGTAGTCGCCCTTCACATGCGTCGCGGCGCGGCCACCGAGCGTATGTGCCTTCTCGAACAACATCACCGAGCGACCGGCGCGTGCCAGATAGGTTGCGGCCGCAAGCCCCGCCAATCCACCCCCGACCACGACGACATCACAGTCTGTCTTTGGCATGTCGATCTCCTTCTCGACCCTATCACGTTCCCGAGCCGGAAAAGGTTACACCGCCTCGGCAACAAACGTAGATCGGTTCGTGGCCCGCCGAGATGGCGGCGCTGGTGTGGTGTATCGAGGCTATCCCCGACGCACGCGAGGATGAAGCGCGCCGACAGTTGGGTTCCCTCTCCCTGTGGGAGAGGGTTAGGGTGAGGGCAGAATCGCACCGCCAGTACTCGCTGTTCCCTCACCCCTGCCCTCTCCCGAAGGGAGAGGGTGACGGAAGATCTCCGCGAACGACTTGCGAGATTCGTGCTACTGAGTTCGCTACTTCGCCGCGTCTTTCTTCTTCGTCAGCTCGATGTCGATCGTGATCTCGAGCTCGTTGCCGACGACCAACCCACCATTGTCCAGCGCCTTGCTCCACGCGACGCCGAAGTCCTGACGATTGATTTTCGTGCGGGCCACGCCGCCGAGCTTCACATTGCCGAACGGGTCGGTAAATGGCTTCGGCGCGCCTTCGACATCGAGGGCGACTTCCTTCGTCACACCGCGAATCGTCAGGTCGCCCTTCACAATAAACGTATCGTCGGCCAGCTTGGTCACTTCTTTCGATTTGAACGTGATCGTCGGGTACTGCTTCACGTCGAGGAAGTCTGCACCGCGCAGGTGTTCGTCGCGCTTTGGCTCGCGCGTCTCAATCCCAGTGACGTCGATGGTGGCGGTGACCGATGACTTCGTCACATCGGTCTCGTCGAGTTGCACCGCTCCGCTCACCTTGCCGAGGTGGCCGCGCACGGTGGAGACCATCAGGTGCCGCACAGCGAACTCCGCGTTGGTGTGCGCCGGATCGATGTCGAATGTCGCGGCTCGCGCGCCGGTTGCTCCCACTACTCCCGCGATCGCCACTGCGACTAGCACTCTACGCTGCATCACTCGTCCTCCTCGGATCCGGAATGAGTCTGGAAATACCGAAAATCGACATCGGCGCAAGAGGGCCTCAAGTCCTGTGACCCGTCAGCGTTCCGGCAAGCCCGGCGTTGGCAGAATCGTGGTCGGCATCGCGCTCGGCTCGAGACCCAACGCGATCAGCAGTTTCGAGAGCGCGTGGAAGAGACCGACGCCGAGAGCCAACTCGACGATCTCCGGATCGCTGAAGTGGCGCTGCAATGCCGTCTGCAGCTCCGGGCCCACGCGCCGCGGATCGTAGAGCAACGCGTCGGTGAATCGAAGCGTGACCTTGTCGCGTTCGTTCAGCGGCGACTGCTCGTAGCCGTCGTCGATGTGATCCACCTGCGCCTCCGACAATCCCTGCTCACGCGCCACGGCGAAGCGGACATTGCGTCACAAGCCGCAGTTGGTGACACGCGCATTGCGGATGCGCGCAATCTCCTTGGCCCGATGATCCAGCGCACCGTGACTCCAGAACTCGCGGTAGAGTTTCCAGAACGCGTCATTGAGCGCCGGCACGTGGCTCAGGGCGGAACCCGACTCGGAGACCGTAATCCGCGGCTTCGTCGACATGGTGGCTCTAGTAAATCACGCCGCGCGCCGAGGCCGGGGCATCGACAGTGACCGGTTGCGGCGCGACACCCAGCGCCAGTCGCACACGGCACTGCGCATCGAACAAGCCGAGTGCGAGCATCAGCGTCACGGCCTGTGCATCGCTGAGATGTTGGCGCGCCGCGGCGACGTCTTCATCACTGACCTCGTGCACCTGCCCGCACATCTTGTCGGCGATGGTCAGCGTGGCGCGCTCGACCGAGGTGAAACAATCCGCCGTACGCCAGGCATCGAGCGCT
Source organism: Binatia bacterium (assembly GCA_041477755.1). GTDB lineage: Bacteria > Desulfobacterota > Binatia > HRBIN30 > JACQVA1 > JACOST01. The sequence continues at coordinate 728 of JBGOUW010000301.1, read as the reverse complement.
GCGATCTGCGCCTCGGTCACGCCCGCGGTGGCGTGGCGGATGACGCGCTCGGCTTCGCAGTCGTGCAATGACGCAATCCGCAAACGACACAATTCGAGGAGCGCCGGCGGCACCAGCGTGTCGTCCCACAGTTTGCCGTAGAGGTCGCGATAGAGCCCGAGTAGCTCCGGACGCAGACCGAGGACACCTTCGAATGGGGTCGGCACCTCGGTCGCACTGCGAAGCCAAGACATGGTCGCATTGTGCGCGGGAGCGATGAAGCAAGTCAACGAGCGGGGAGGTTCACGCGTGCTCGTCAGCTCGCACGCATCAGTGCCGCGATGCGACGCACCAGGGCTTTGCGCTCAGTCGCGGTACTCACCCGAAAGCGCTGATACTCGTCGTCGATCTTCAAGTCGGCGAAGAAGCCGGCCGGATCTTCGTGGAAGTGCAGAAAGCCGGACGACTTGCGGTAGAAGGCGCCCCGCTTCTTTTCCTTCAGGCCCTCGAAGCTCCGAATCTCCCCTAGCAGATCGTCCAATGCATCCAGTGCTTGGGTTCCAGCGTGCTTCATGATGCGGCGTCCGAGTTAGGTACCCTTGATAGACTATCGCAATCAGTTCGGTCAACGCCCCACAGCTACCGAACCCGCGATGGCACCCCTTACGAAGAGGCAGCCGCCGGCAGCTCGATCATGAAGGTCGCGCCGTTTCCCGCTCCGTTCGCCGTCACGCCAGCGACGCACGTTG
>JBGOUW010000632.1:0-2735 GCA_041477755.1 Binatia bacterium | reverse complement strand
GTCCCAACTGATGATGTGCTCGTCCGGTACGACGCGGATTAGTACGAACGGGGTCTCGTAGTGTTGCCGCGTGGCGTCGGGCATGGCGGCGCGGGCGGTTCGGAAGCCCGCGTACTTCCGGTCCATCTCGGCGGCGACGCGCTTGTGTGTCGCCGGGGCATCGACGAACTCAGCCTGCCCGGTGACGTGAACGGCGCGCAGATCTGCCCAGCGCTCGCCGGCCTCGACGAGGAAGCTGACGCGCGGGTCGCGCCGCAGACGCGCCACCTTCTTCGATCGCTTGGGTGTCTGCACATAGATCTGCCGGTCGAGGACGGCGAACCACATCGGTGTCGCAATCGGCACACCGTCGGCGCGCAGCGTTACAAAGATTCCGGTATGGGACTCCGTAACCAACTGCCAGGCCTCGTCGGTACTCAGGCGAACGCTGGTCCGCGGTTGCGCCATGCTCATCTTAGGCCCGGGTGGCCGGCCCGAAGCGCCGACGAAGTTCGACCTTCACCACTTTGCCCATGGCGTTGCGGGGCAGGGCGTCGAGGATCTCGATCTGCTCGGGAATTTTCTGCACCATGATTTTACGCCCGATCATGAAGGCGCGCAGCTCGTCGAGGCCGAGCGCCGGCCCGCCATCCGGTCGTTGAACGATGCAGGCACAGACGCGCTCGCCGCTGGCTGGGTCCGGCACGCCGATCACCGCAACGTCGGCGATCCGCGGATGCTCGTGCAACTCATCCTCGATCGCCTTGGCGCTTAGATTCTCACCCTTGCGGATGATGATTTCCTTCTTGCGTCCGGTGATGCGTACAAAGCCGTCCTCGTCGATGACGCCGAGGTCGCCCGAGCGGAGGAAGCCATCGGCCGTAAACGCCTCACTCGACAACTGCGGGTCGACGTAGCCAACGCAGAGCTGGGGTCCGAACAGCTCGATCTCGCCCTCGCGGTTCGGCGGCAGAGGTCGGCCCGCATCGTCGACGACGCGCACGACAGCGCCCGGGACCGGACGGCCGTCGGTCGTCATCAACTTGTCCTGCGGATCACCGCGGCGTCCGGCGGTGGTCATCGGACATTCGGTCATGCCGTAGGACCGGTACACGAACGCGCCGAACTCGCTTGCAACCGCTCGCATCAAATCGGGCGGCACGTCGGCAGCCCCAAGCCCGGCGACGCGCACGGAGCGCACTCGCGCGCGACTGAATCCTTTGGCGCGGAGGAGCGCTTGCAAGATCGCCGGCGGCGCCCCGGCGCTCGTCACGCCCTCACGCTCGATGAGGTTCAGTGCGCTCTCGGGATCGAATTGTTCGAGCCACACCGCGCGCGACCCGTCTAGTACGGGCTGAACAACAAAGAAGGCGATGCCGCCGATGTGCGTCACCGGAAACCACAGAATCCCGACCTCGTCGTCGCGGGTCTCCCGAACCCTGGATGACACTGTTACCAGAGCGCCCAGCGTCGACGGCGTATGCAGCACACCCTTCGGGTCGGCCACCGTCCCCGAGGTGTAGAAGATCGTCGCGACGTCGTGAGGCTTGATCGGCGACGGCGGAAGATTGCGATCCGGCGGTGCGTCCAGCAAGCGGTCGAGCGAGTGCTGTCCAGGCGCCGGTTCCGCCCGCGCCACCAGCACATGGGCAAGCTCACTCGACTCGCGGCTGACGGCCGCCGCCAGCTCGCGGTGGTCGAAGCCGCGCAAGCAGCCGGGAACCACCAATGCGCGAGCCTTCACTTGTCGGCAAATGAAACTCACCTCGCGCTCGCGCAGGATCGGCAGCAGCGGATTCGAGATCGCCCCGATGCGGTCGAGCGCAAACGTCAGGAAGGCGGCCTCGATCCAGTTGGGCAACTGCCAGGAGACGACATCACCGGTGCGAATTCCGAGCGCGACGAGACCTGCGGCGAGCCGATCGGCACCGCGCTGTACGTCTACTGACGTGAAGCGCCGGCCGTCGGCGACGAACAGCACGCGATCCGGTGTGGCCTGCGCACGCCGCGCGAGCAGTGTTGTCAGGTTCGCGTGCGGCCATTCGCCGCGCGACTCGTGGAGTCGGCAGCGCGCTTCGCTTACCTCAGCTTGCATCGAATCTCCGCCAGAGCGTTCTGGCACCCTCTCCCTCTGGGAGAGGGCAGGGGTGAGGGCCAAGCGGGCACTGGCGATGGGTGGGAGCCCTCATCCTGACCCTCTCCCAAAGGGAGAGGGTGCCCACATTGTGGCGCGCTTCGTTCTCGCGTGTGGTGCGGACACCATCGAGACACGGCACTAGCGCACCGCCTCGGTGCCCTCGAACGCGAGGACATCGGGGCGGCACACGAAGCGGATGCGGGGGAGCGTGATATCCGCTACCGCGAGCGATGCGGAAACCGGATAGACCGGCTGTATGCGAGCATCGCCCCAAGCGGCGCCGTCGAACGCCAGCAGACGCGGCCGACCACGTTCGACGCGGTGGACTTGGTAGCGCGGTTCCACCTGCACCAGCCGCACGCCGTGCGACGTGTGCGCCAGGTTCATGTTCGCGACGTATTGAAGGTCCGCCGCCGACAGCGGCTCGGGATCGGAGACCAGAATGTCGAGGATCGTGGTGCCGTTACTGATCACTGCGGCGCGCGTGGAGTCGTAGTAACGCTGCAGCTCGATGCGACCCGCTTGCAAGATGAACCCCCACCGCTGGCCGAGTGCCGCCGCAGCGATGGCGTTGTCTACCACCGCTGAGACTAGAAACGCGCGCAAGCGCAGGCCGCTG
>JBGOUW010000351.1:0-5477 GCA_041477755.1 Binatia bacterium | reverse complement strand
GCATCAAACGCATCAGCGAGGCGGAGTCCGGTACGTCGGCGCTGCCCAACACCGAGAAGAAACTGCGCTCACGCCACTGCGCCGCGGTCTGCGCGTCGATGAACAGCCGTGTTGGCTGCATCGCGGTCAGGCGCTCCGTTTGATAGACGACCTCCTTGCTCGCGCCACGCTCGACCCCCGCGGGCGAGGAGAGCAGCAGCTGGCAAGGGGCGTCGTTGCAGCCATGGCAGACAACGCAGCGTCGTTCGAGGATGGGCTGCACCTGTTCATATGAGACGTTCGTTGCCACCGGCAGCGGCGGCAAAGTCGGCGGCGGGGCGCTAGAGCACGCCGCCCCGGCGGCGATCACCAGCAGCAACCAGAGAACCGATGCGCCTGATTCGCGGTGCGATCCAGGGGCCAGTGGATGGTCAGCGCAGCGGAGCAATCGCGACATCGGCGTCATCTGCGGTCGGATAGGGAATGCCCCACCGAGTGTCAAGCACGCGTGTCGCGGGGTAGCGCGCCGTTGCACTCTGTCGCTCTAGTACTTACACTGCGGCGCTATTCTCCAATCGCAAGAAAGCAGGTGGACCTGTGGTGCAGCCGGTCGTGAGTGTTGTCGTGAGTTCCGATTACGCCAGCGGCAAAGCCGCGGGATGGAACGATTTGCGTTCGACGCTGGCCGGGCTGGCGCAGCAAGACTTTCGTGAACCGACTGAATTCCTGCTCGTCGAGACCACCGAGGTGGCGCCGCAGATTCCGCCCGATCTGCAGCGCATCTTGCCGTCGCTGCGGATCGTGGCCGCCCCGGCGGCCTCCGCCAATGAGCTGAAGAATGTCGGAGCACGAGCCGCTGCCGCCGATTTGGTCGCGCTGATCGACGGCGACTGCACGCCCGTGACCGGTTGGCTGCGTCACCTCGTGACCACGCTGCGCGAGCATCCCGACGTGGCGGTCGTCAGCGGTCGAACCGGCTACGCGGGGCGGAGCCTGTTCGAGCGTGCGATGGCGCTGGTCACCCGCTCGTTCCTCGACGAAGGTCGGACCGCGCCGACGCGACATGTGACCATCAACAACGCCGGCTTCCGCCGTGCGGTCTTGCTGGCGCATCCGCTGCCGGAGATTGCCGGACCGCACATGTCGATGCTGCAGTCCGAGGCCATTGCGCGCGACGGCGGACAGTTCCTCTTCGAACCGGGCATGCACGTGACGCACGCGTATGAAGGCTGGGCGACGGAGAAAGAAATCCGCCGCAGCATGGGGTACGGAGTAATCAGGGTACGCCGTATTGATCCGCACCTGCCGTACGCGTGGCTGGCACGTCTCGGAGTGCTATCGGTTCCAGTGTTCGTGGCGCTGCGCACCCTGCACAGTTGCTGGAACTGCCTGCGGCGTGCCGACGACTACGGTGTCGCGTGGTACGAGTTGCCCGTCGCCTTTGGACTCGCCGCGGCCGCATGCAGCCTGGAAGTGCCCGGCATGTTGCGCGCCGTGCGCGATCTCCCGCCGGCCCCAACGGAGTTTCGCTAAAGCGCCACGATCAGAGAATCAACGGATCAACGAGTCGGCGCCTCAGCCGACCCCTTGTCGCCGAGGACGCGGGCATAGACCTGCAGCCAGGCGGGCAACGCAACTTCGGGCGCGTGCACAGCCATGAAGCGATCGTAACCAGCTTGCGCGAGCACGTCGCGCCGCGTCGGGTTGGTTGCCAGTTCAACGATAGCGTCGGCGAGGGCTGCGGCATCGCCTGGCGGAACTACGCAACCGCAACGCCCGTTGTCGAGCAGTTCGCTCACGCCGCCAACATCGGTCGCGATCACCGGGATGCGTCGCGCCATGGCCTCGAGCGCGACCAACGGCGTGCTTTCGAGAAGGGATGGGAGCACGAACAAATCAATCGCGGCCCAGAACCGCGCCATGCCGGCGTCGTCCTGGGCGCCGAGGAATTCGACCTGCGCGCGGATCCCTAACTGCGCGGTGAGCCGTTCCAACTCTGCACGCAGCGACCCGTCGCCGGCGATGACGAACCGCGCCGCGGTTGCTTGCACCACCCGCGGCAGCGCATGAACGAAGAACACGTGACCCTTCTCATTCTCCAACCGCCCCGCCGTGCCGACCACCAGTGATGGCGGCGCATTCGAACGCTCCGGCCACGCTCTTACGGCAGCGGCTTGGTCCACCATCCACGGAAGGATCGCGATCGCTCCTTGATAGTGCACGTGTTCTCGTACGGCCTGGGCAACGCGCTGCGCGCTGACGATGATGAGATCCACGCGCGCGCGCACTCGTCGCAGCGCCCGCCACCCCTTCGCGGCATTCGATCCGTGCGACGGCCGGAGGGCGAACCACCAATGGATTCTCACACTCGGCGTGGGCGTACTGTTCTCCAAATAGATCACCGGCACTCGCAGAGCGTGCGCCCAGCGCACGCCCGCGACGCCGCGGTGGACGTGGGCAAGTACAGCGTGGCCGTCACCGCGCGCGGCATTGACGGCTGCGGTGAATGCGCGGCGCGCACGCCGGCTGAAGCGATAGCGAATGAGCAGGCGGCTCAGCCGCTCGCCGCTGCGGCGCCAACAATACCCGAACGAGCCACGACGCAGCAGCGCGCCGGCGAGCGCGACTGCGAACCGCACGGGTAGTAGTAGGGCGAGTAACGCCTTCATGTCGGGGAGGGTGTCAACGCCCGCGTTGAGCGCGATCGCGGCGTCGTGTAACACGCGGGCGTAACGGTTGCCGGGCGGGAGTGGGTACTCGGTGTACACCGCAACGCGATGCCCCGCCCGCTGCAGGTGCAGCGCGAGCGTACACAACAGTTGGCTCGCCCCGCCGAGCTGATCGAGATCGTTCATCAGCAGGAAGACCGCCCACTCGGACCGCGCGCCTGACATGTTGAACGCTCACCGACTCGTCGCGTGCACGATCATGTCCTTCATTCCGGGCGATAGTCCGCAAACGCGCTCCACGCGCCGCTCGGTGTGCGCCACAGGAGGCGGAGTTTCCAAAACTGTTCGATCGCCGTCGCTGGGCGCATGCTGCGCACGAGAATCGGGACACGACCCGTGAGCGTGCCCAGCTCGACGGTCACCGCTTGGGCGTCGTCGCGTCCCGGCGCGCTCGCCGCGCGGGCGCCGTTGAGGAAGACCTCTGTCGGTCCGGTCGCTTCAATTCGCAGTGCTTGCGCGCCGCCTTCGGGCAGCTCGACCGTGCCGGTCCATTGCATCGTCGACGGGCGTGTCCCAAAGCCCGTCACCGGCGGCTCGTCGAACTGTTGGTAGAAATCGAAACTGACGGCAGGATCAATGCGCGTATAGTCCGGCGCCGCCGTGATCGGCGTGGCGGCGACGGCGCCGATCTCATGCGTGAAGTAGCGCCCCAGCAATCCGTGGGTGTCGGGATGCGTGTGCAATGAAGCGCGCGGAATCGCCGCCCACGGCGTCTCACCGGCGCGCCACTCGAGGGTGATCCGTTCAGTCGGGTTGGCGAAACGCGCTTGCAGCTCGATCGTGTGCCAGCCTGCGGCCAGCTCGCGCGGCGACTCGGCGGGGATCGGCTGGCCGTCGAGTCTCAGCGTTGCGCCGCCAGCGCGAAACGCATGCGCGCCGGGCGCGGCGATCCAGACTTGGCCACGCCACGTGACGTCGAGTGGAAAGTCGGCCGGCGTCGCATCCGGCGGTGGCTGCGCCACGTCAACCCCGTCAGGCGCGCCCCACGTGCGCGCGGCCGAGCGATAGGTTGCGCGCAAACCGCGCCGCCGCTCGATCACGTCGCCGCGCAGCGTAAACTTGTGCAGCACCGGATACCCGTGCTGCTCGTGGATCACTTCGTAGAGCGCGTCGGGATAGTAGTGCCAGATCAGCGGCAGCAACTCCTGCTGCATCCACGAGACCAGCAACACCGCGGTGCCGCGATTGCCAGGAGGAATCGGCACCACGTGCGGATCGTCGGGCAGGTCGACCAGCGTGCGCTCCGCGTTGGGCGCGATCATGCAATCGTTGCTCGCCACTTTCGGCTCCGCCATCACTGCGCCGCCGACCATGTAGAACGTCGCCGGCAGCGGCGTTTCGTCGATCGCGTTACAGATCTCGGTCATGATGTCGCCGCGCTGCAGGTTCGGCAGCTCGACGAAGAAGTTGATCCAGTTCGCGTGCAACGCCGCGGTGAACCACAGCAACAGCAGCGGGACGCCGATCACATCGGCCCAGCGCGGCGACCAGTCGAACAATTTCGCCCGCATTCGTCCGATCACGAGGGCGGGGATGAGGCACACCACCGGCAGCATCCCGATCAATCGCGGCTTCCACGGCGGATAGTCGGTGACCATGCCGCCGATCACGAGGATGCCGAGCAGCCAGGTCAGGACCACGACATGGCGCGGATCGCGCCAGCGCCACAGCATCCAGCCGACGCCGAGCAGGAAGAGCACCGCCACGAACCCATCGAGCGTCGGCGAGAAGCTCGGCACGCTGATGAACGACAGCAAACAGCCGCCGACGTGACTGCCCAAATAGTTGCGCACGCCGGCGCTGTCGCCGCGCTGGTAGGCGTCGATCAGTTGCGCGGTGTCGAAGCGATTCGAAGTGCCGCCGTAGAACTCGCCCCAGCGCCGATACATGGTGACCAAGAGCGGACCGGTGCACAGCAAAAATGCGAGCGCGCCCACCAGCGCGCCGCCGAGATAGCGGCGCCAGAAGCCGCGTATGCCGATGGCGAACAGTACGGCCACGCCGGCAATCAAGACGGGGAACAATTTCGCCGCGTGATAGGTGTGGAAGCCGAGCCCGACGGCGTAGCCGAACCACACCCAATCGAGCGCGCGCCGCGTCCGCAACAGGCGGGCAAACGCCGCCAGCACCAGCGCGGCGACCAGCACTTGTTGAATGTTGTTCAGCGCCACACGACTGAACGCGAGGTGATCGCGGTTGATCGCCAACAGCGCCACGGCCAGCAGCGCGATCACGTTGCCCCACCAGCGGCGTGCCCAGAAGAACACCGGCACCAGACTCAGCACGCCCACCAGCGCCGCCGAGAAGCGCAGGCTGGCGTTACTGGTGCCGCGCAATTGCACGCCGCTGTACTCGACCATGTACGACAGGTGTGGGAAGACGTTCCACCCTAGACCGAAGGCGTCGGGAAAACCGTCTTTCCAAATCCGCTCCGCCGACCGCCCTTGCCGGCCCTCATCGGGATCAATCGCCGCGGGCGCATCGCGCAGCGCCATCACCCGCAGTCCCAGCGCCAACGTCAGGACGAGGAGCAACGCCAGTGCCGCCGCACGCGGCGACAGCTCCGGCCCGCCGGTGCGCCGCCACGCGTTGGGGGCGATCGCTTCCGCTGCGCGGTACCACGTCGCAGCGGCCAACAGCGCCAGACTCGCCAGCCACAACAGAAACGCCGCCAGGTGCTGCGTCGGATTGACCGAGATCGCTGCGACGTTCGCCACAACGGCGGCGCCGGCCAAGCTCAACCGCCACAAACTCCAGCGCGTTGCCGCG
>JBGOUW010000463.1:0-4071 GCA_041477755.1 Binatia bacterium | reverse complement strand
GTCCGCCGGCCAACGGCACGAGGGGATCGTCGACTCCGTGGATCACCAGGGTGGGTGCGGTCACTGACTTGAGCCGCTCCTTGCGGCTGCCCGATGCCAGGATTGCCACCAGTTGACGCGTTGCTCCCGCCGGACTGAAGCAGCGATCGTAGGCGCGCGCCGAGCGCTCGCGAAAGCGCTCCTCCTCGAACGGAAATCCGGGGCTGCCGATCGTGCGGAAGACGGCGACAGTACGCTCGATGTTGCCGGCGCGATCGGCTGGCGGCGGCGTCATGAGCGCCAGCATCGCCTCTGGTTTCGCCGGCGGCAGGTCGGGGTTGCCAGTGGTCGACATGATCGAGGTGAGCGTGCGGACACGTTTGGGATGCTCGATGGCGACGGTCTGCGCGATCATTCCACCCATCGAAGCCCCAACGACATGCGCCGACTCGATCTGCAATGCGTCGAGTAAGCCGGCCGCATCCGCCGCCATGTCCGACAACGTGTACGGCGCCTCGACGGGCTTACGCTGCATCAGTGAAGCCATCGCGGTCATTACGTTCGGCATGCCGGCGTCGTCGAACTTGGTCGACAGGCCGATGTCGCGGTTGTCGAAACGGATCACGCGATGCCCGCGAGTGGCGAGGCGCTCGCAAAAATCCTCGTCCCACAGAATCATCTGCGCGCCGAGCCCCATGATGAGGAGGAGCGGCGCGGCGTCGGCTTTGCCAAAGATTTCGTATTCGAGGGTGATACCGTTAGCGCGTACGTTGGGCATGGCGCCAAGCCATATGCGGGTGCGCGACGAGTTTCAAGCCGCGCCAAGCCGTGGGTAGTTATTACTAGTTTGATTTCTGCGAGCGCCGTCGCCAGCCCACAAGGCTTCGCAGCACGATTGATGTGGTGCCCGAGACGATTATCGCCATGGTCGCGATCTCGATTGCCGCAACCACGAAGTCAGCCTGTTGCCACGTCATTGGTGTTCCTCAATGAGCGCCATCAACGTCAGCCGACCGACGCTAGGGCTTGCGGGATGCGACGACTGGTTCGCGACTCCTCGGCGTAGCCAGCGTCGAGGTGGGTGACGTCCAGGGTCGTCCCCTCGCGCGCGACAATCGTGTTGGGGAACAGCTCGCAGGCGGCCTCGCCGATCTGCTCGACGAACGCGTCGTCGTGGCCCGGGTCGTGATGGAAGAGGGCGAGCTGCTTCACCCCCGCCCAGCGCGCGACGCGGCAGGCTACCTCGTACGTGGAATGTCCCCAGCCCTTGCGGCACGGCCCACGATGTCCGTCGTACTCCTCGTTGGTGTACTGGCCGTCGTGGATGAGCAAGTCGGCGTCGCGCGCGAGGTCGAGCACGGCGGGGTCGAACACGCCGGCTTCGCGCGGCTCGGTGTCAGTGGCGAACACGACGCTGAACGCGCCGACGCTGATCCGGTAGCCGAGGCACGATTGCGGGTGGTGCAGCAAGGCGGTGCGGATGCGGGCCGGGCCAATGTGGAACTCATCGCCGGCGGCCAACGCCTTGAAGGTGAAATGGGCGCCCAGTGAGTGCATCGGCACCGGAAAATTTGGCGGTTGCATTTGGCGGACGAACACCGTTTCCAGCTCCACTGCGTTGGCAGCCTGACCGTAGAGGGTGAATTCGTTACCCGCCTGATACGCCGGCCGGAACAGCGGCAGTCCCTGGATGTGATCCCAATGGAAGTGGCTGAACAGGAAGCTCGCCCGTACCGGCCCGGTCAAGGTCTGTCCGAGCGGGAACAAGCCGGTCCCGGCATCGAGGATGATCAGTTCGTTACCAGCCCGGACCTCGACGCAGGTGGTGTTACCGCCGACCTCAGCGTATTGGGGCCCGCCGGTCGCGATGCTGCCGCGGACTCCCCAAAAGCGAACCGTGAACTTCGTCGACATCGGTGCAGGTCTCCCTCGCGATCGAGGGAGATTCCTTGCAAGGCACTCGCCATGGCCCCGGCGCACGAAAGTCGGTGGCGGCAGCGGTCATTTGCCGGGCAATCGCCACGCAAAATTGTCACTTTGACACGACCGGGAGCGAGACGTTTCAATCTGCGCCACCGATCTTCCAAGCGGCGCACGGGTTGTCGCCGTGCGCCGCTGTAGGTAGGGCTCTATTCGTCGATGCGCCGTCGCCGCAACTGGAAGACGGCAAGGCTGAGCAGCGCAAAAGCGGCCAATCCAAGCCCCAAGGGAGACAAGACCGGTGCTGTGTCGCGCCTCGGCCCCGTTCCGGCGGTGCCGGGGCCGCTCGGGTCGGTGATCATGCCGTTGATCTTGTGATCGGTATCGTTCACCCCGCCATCGGTCAGGGTGAAGGTCGCCATGTTTCCGTTCAGCGTCACGCCATGCGGATTGAAGTACATGTTCGTCGTCGGGTCGAACTTCCGATAGACGAATCCCGGCTGCGTGAGATTGGCGTTGGGGAAGGTGATCTTGACCGTGGCCTGAGTACACGTGCCGTCGCAGGGGTCGTTGTCGCGGGGGTTGCTATCGCTGCAGAGTTTGAAACTGACCAGACCGAACGGGAATTGCAGGACAGGATCCTGCACGGGCAAGTCGCTCTCGTGCAGGAAATGGAAATTGAGGATGCGGTCGCAGCCGCTCACCAGCTTGAGTTGGACGAGGAGCGGGCCCCCGGGGGGTTGATACGAGGCGGTCATGGGATCGTCGTCGGTGCCGCTGGGGGATTCGAAGCCGTCGCACACGCCGTCACCGTCGGTGTCGTACGGCGAACCGGGCACCTCGGCTTGGCAGGTGGAGGAGCAGCAGTCACCATCGGTGGTGTTGCCGTCGTCGCACTCCTCGCCGTCATCGACCACGCCGTCACCGCAGCCAACTTCGTAGGCACCGATGTCGCAACTGTTGAGTTGCGGTCGCGCGTAGCCGCGCTGATCGGTGGTGATCGGGTCGCCGTTCTTGTCCTTGCACGCGTCCATGCCGACGCCGTCGATGGCCAGGGACGCCGGACTGTCGCTGAGCGGTCGATGTGTCTTGGTCGGTCCGCCGTTGTTCGCAAGGTTCGCGAGCCGCGGGTCGATCGGGGTGACGAAATCGCCGGCCTGATCGCCGGTGTTGGTAAACGTGCCTGAGCAGCCGGTGGCGTCGCCGATGAGGTTGTAGCCCAACGACGTCACGGTGCCGTCCGGGTTCGCGCAATCCGGCTCGCTGCCATCGTCGCTGACGGCGTCGATGTTGCCGGCGATGATGCTGTTCTTCACGGTGATGGTGTCATTGCCCGACGCCTCGAAGATCCCGCCGCCGTTGCCAAAACTCCCGTCGTCGCCGGCGATGTTGTTGGTGATCGTGACGTTGTTGAGCACCACCTCGCCGAGCGCCTCGTTTTCGATCCCGCCCGCGGCGTGTTGCGCGACATTGCCGGAGAATGTGCTGTTGGTGGCGGTGGTGCCGCCGCCGAGATTGAAGAGGCCGGCGGCGTCCTTGGCCTGATTGCGGCTGATCGTGCTGTTCGTCAGCGTCAATAACGCGGGCGGCAAGAAGTTGGGTGGAACCGGGAAGAACACCTCGGAAAGAAGCAATCCCACGTCATTGACGATGCCGCCGCCGATGACCTCCACGATGTTGCTGTCGACCGTGCAGCGATCGATCGTGAGGTCGCCTGCCGTGTTGTAGATGCCGCCGCCGAACTCTGGGATCACCATCATAATGAGGGGCAACGATTGCGCGCAGACGTTGGAGCCGATCGAGAGACAAGGCGGCGTGAAGCCGTTCTGGTTGATCGTGCCGTCGGACAGGCTCGCATCTCCACCGAGGTTCGCCACCCCGCTACCGAAGATGGCCACGTTGGCGAGGACGTCGGAACGTGTGGTCGTCAGCATTGGCGGATGGTCGAAGGTTGGGATTCCATCCGCGGCGCTGGTGGAGTCGGCACCGATGGGAATCTCGCAGCCGTGCGGGCCGCCAAAGATGATCGATTCAATTAGAAAGCCGAGCACGTTTTCCTCGGCGAGCACGGGAATGATCAGACCGTCGTGGAACACGCCACCGCCACCGCACGCGGCGGTGTTTTCCACGATGAGGCTCTCTGTGAACGTGGCGGTTGCGTCACCCGGGATT
>JBGOUW010000596.1:0-2973 GCA_041477755.1 Binatia bacterium | reverse complement strand
CGTTGGTAGCTATGGGCGCCGCTTGCTTCTCCCAGGCCTCGGCAGAATTCCGTCGAGCTGGGGGAGCGCGGGTTCCTCCTCGTCCTCTTCGGTGCACGTGTCAGAGACCGGAACGCGTCCTCCTCGAAGATGCTCGCCACCTACCTCGTTGGGATCAGACCGTGTCGTTGCTCTGGTTCGAGGATGATCGCGGCCGCGAAAGATGAGTCAGCCACCTTGCGGCCGGGCCGAATCCAGCCTCCAGCCTCTCGCAGGGGAGTCGAGCGCGAAGTGTAGCGGACAATGCCGTCCTGAGAGAGGACGAATGCGCACGGTCGATCGCAAACAAACGCGAAGCGTGAGCCGGTTGCGGTTCGGGAAGCTTGGAAGTCCTCGGCGAGCTGTTCAACCGCCGCGAAATTGATGTCCGTGTCTTCCACGCGTGACTTGATCCTCGGTGGACACCTGAAAAGCGGCCAAACGTCGACAGCTCAAACCCGGCCAAAGGGACCGGTGCGTCAGGCGGCCGGTGTTTACTGCGATCCGTCCTCCCGGTGCAAGTCGGCGTGGTTCTTCAGACGCCAGCTGCGTGGGCCGCACTTGAGCACATGACCGTGATGCAGCAGCCGATCGAGCATCGCAGTCACTGCCGGTGCGTCGCCGAGTAGTTTGCCCCAGTCCTCCACCGGTCGATTCGACGTGAGCAACGTGGAGACACGCTCATGGCGACGCATGATCACTTCGAGCAGATCCTCGGCGGCGCTGGTCGGCAGCTTGCGCATTGCGAGGTCATCGATGATCAGCAGCGGCACCGTGGTGAGCTGCTCCATGAAGTCTTTGCGCGTTCCGTCGAGCGTTGCGTCCGCCAGCTCTTCGAGCAGGCCGTAGGCTTCGCGATAGAGCACCTTGTAGCCCTGCTGAATGGCGGACTGGCCGATCGCTTGCGCCAGGTGGCTCTTGCCGGTGCCGGGCGCGCCGAGAAGCAATGCATCTTCACGCTGCGCGATGAAGCGTCCACTGGCCAGCTCGTAAATGAGATGACGATTCATCTTCTTGTTGAAATCGAAGTCGAAACTGTCGAGTGTTCTGCCCGCATCGCGAAAGCGCGCTTGCTTGCGGCGGCGCTCCAGCAGCCGATCGGCGCGGCAGGTCAGCTCGTCGCTCACCAGGGTCGACAGCAAGTCGATCGGTACCAGTCGTTCGGTCTGCGCCTGCTGGAGGCGCATCTCGAGGAGCGCGGCCATGCCGCTCAGCCGCAGTTGGCGGAGCGCGCGGTTGAGCTCGATGAGATTCATACATTGTCCTCCTTGGTGATCTGCGTGATGAGATCACGATACTGGGTGAGCTCACGGATGAGCGGATCGATCTGGCGCAGCGATAGATGCGCTGGCGGTCGGCGTTCGAGATAGCGGCGAACGAATTGGTAGGTTGGGACGCCGAGGTCACAGGCAATCGCGCAGACCTCGTCGACGGCAGCAGCGCCGTGCTGACGAGCCAAGGCCTGGACTCCAAGGATACGGCGCACGCCGCACTCGCCATCGCGTTGATAGATCTGGGTGCACAGCACGCTGACGTGAGGACCGATGTGCGCACAGCGCACGAGCAGCTGTTGTGTGCTCGGGGGTGTTTTTGCCGGGCGATCTGAATCGTTGGTGCGATACCCGCCCGGGCGTTGCCGGCGGTGCTCGCGCAGCAGCGTGCGTGTGCGTCGATCGAGAATGCGCACACATTGCTCGTCCCACTGGACTTGGACCACGGCACCGATGTGACCTGGTGGCACGGAGTAGTACGCGCGTTCGACCTCGATGTGTCCGTCGAGGTGTACGGTGCGCTCGCCGTACTGGTAGTAGCGAAACGGTTCGAGCGGCAGTGCCTGCAGTGCCGGCCGTTCCTCGGCAAACATCGCGGCGACTTGCCGCTTGGTGGTGCCGTGGATGCGCGTATCGGCCCACGTGCTCTCCCAGCAATCGAGATACGCCTGCGCCTCCTCCAGCGTCTCGAAGCGCATGCCCGTTAACGGCGTGCGCTGGGCATGGCCGACACCGGACTCCACCTTACCCTTGCGATCGGGATCAGCGACGCGACACGGCAGTGCCGTGACGCCGTAGTGTGCGAGCACGTCGCGATACAGCGGATTGAGCACCGGATCGTACCAATCTGCGCGCAGCACTCCTTCGCGCAGATTGTCGAGCACCACCAACTGCGGAGCGCCACCCAGACGTCGGAACGCGTCTTCGTGCAGCTGCGCCCAGACGCGCGAGCTCGATCGCACGGTGAGAAGCCGCACCGCTTTGCGGCTGTGGCCGAGGACCATCACGAACAGACGACAGCGGCGGTATTTGCCGGTGGCCGCATCGCGGATCATTGGCCCCTCGCCGTAATCGACCTGTGCTTCTTGTCCCGGTGGTGTCTCGATCACGGGACACGCACTCGGGGTGTGCATGGCGCGTAGCCGCTGCACGAAACGGCGCACGCTAGCGTACTTGGCACCGAAGCCGTATTCGCTGACCAGATCCTGGTAGATCGCCACGGCGTTGCGGCCGCGGGCGCTCGCCTGCTCGATCAGCTCACGATACGGCTCACAGGCGCTGGAACTCGGAGATCTACCCGGGGGCGGGAGCGGCGCGGGCCCGTTAGGAGAGCCAGGCGCCGCGGCGGGGAGAGGCGTTGGCGATGTAGAGTCGGTGGACACCTCCATCCCTTTGGCCGGTTTTGATACCCGACCCCAGCGCCGCGGTGGAATCGAGATCCCAGCCGCCTTGAGATAAGCGCTGGCTGTCTCTCGACGTACACCAATCTCGCTCTCGATGCGTCGCAGCGGCCATCCCAGCCGCCCCAACGCGATGACTTGCTGTCGTTTGTGCTCGCTCAAGACGTTTGCCATCCCAGCGGCGAGGCACGCCTCGTCCGCCTGCGTCAACGTCCTGGCGCATCGACTTCCTTTGGCCGGTTTTCAGCTGTCCATCATTGGCCGGTTTTGGGTGTCCACCGAGG
>JBGOUW010000034.1:0-16599 GCA_041477755.1 Binatia bacterium | reverse complement strand
TGCGTGACGGGCGGCACTTGGCGACTTACTCCCGGCGCGCCGGGATCGCGTTCGTTGTTGCGCTGTACACTGGGCTGAGTTGGACTTCAGTTGCTCGCGCCGGAGTTTTTTCGTGCACGGGTTTCACCGATCTCGGCAGCGCCTACCCACCCATCACACAGACGGGCACGACCGTTGGCGGCAACGATTTCCTCAAAGGATCATGCGCCGGCATCGGTACCGCACCCGAGAAGACGTTCAAGTACACAGCGCCGATCGGCGGTCAGTACACCATCGACACCATTGGTTCCTCGTTCGACACCGTACTCTACATCATGGATGGTCGCTGCAGTGGTGAACTGCCATCGGCCTGCAACGATGACATTGCCCCGGGCAATCATCAGTCGCAGCTCTCGGTGGTGCTCGATCCGGGCGACATCGTCTACATCGTGGTCGACGGATACAACGGATTGAGCGGCAACTTCACGCTGCATATCAACGGGCCGTCGTGCCCGATTCCGACTGATCTCGGCAACGCGCTCACGGCCGGTGCGTCCGGAAGCACCAGCGGGCCCAACGCGCTCGAAGGCTCATGCGCTGGCGATCAGGCCGAGAAGACCTTCCTCTACACCGCACCCGTCGGCGGCACGTATACGATCGATACCGACGGCTCGGAATTTCAAACTGCTCTGTACGTGCGTGCCGGTGCCACGTGCCAAGGTGCGGAGCTTGCGTGCAAGCCGATCCTCCTTTCGGCAGCCGCGGGCGGGGCGGCTGGTCTCGTGCCGATCAGCGTGATGGTGAACCTGACACCGGGACAGCAGATCTACATCGTCGTGGACGGGCTCGGCGGCGGCAACACCGGCAACTTCCAGCTCCACATCACCGGACCAGGATGTCCCAGCCCGGGATCGGTTTCCGGTTTGCCGGTGACCATCGGCGGCTCGACATTTGAGGAACCGAACTCGCTCGCCGGCACCTGTGGAGGCAGCGGCGCCCCCGACACCGAGACCCTCTACACCGCGCCAATCAGCGGCAGTTACACCATCGATACGATTGGCTCGACGTTCGATACCGTCCTGTACGTGCGAAACGGCAGCAGTTGCACCGGTGCGCAGCTGGCCTGCAACGACGATATCGCCCAGGGGAATCAACGATCACAAGTCATGGTCGGACTGACCGCGGGCCAAACCATTTACATGGTGGTGGACGGATTCCTGTTTCAGAGTGGAGCGTACTCGCTCAACATCAACGGGCCCTCGTGCCCGGCGGCCACGAACCTTGGCAGTGCCATTCCTGCATTCGCCAGCGGCACGACCACGGCTCAACCAAATGCGCTCAAGGGGGTGTGCGATGGAGCCCCTGACCCGCTCGACGCGCCGGATCGTTCGTTTCTCTACACCGCGCCGTTTAGCGGCACGTTCCTCATCGACACCGTTGGTTCGGCCTTCGATACGGTCTTGTATGTACGCGACGTCGATTGCCTCGGCACTCAATTGGCCTGCAACGACGACATTGGCGGAGGGGTTCATCAATCACAGGTGATGGTGCCGCTCACCAGCGGTCAACACGTCGCGATTGTCGTCGACGGGTACAAGAACGCGAACGGGAACTTCAACTTGCATATCGCCGCTGCGGCGCCGCCCGTTCCTACGACGACGCCTACCACTCCGCCGAGTATCGGACCGACAAACTCTCGCACCACGACGCAAACGACCACCGCCACCCGCACCGCCAGCGAGACCGTGACCGCGTCAGCGACGCGTACAACCACGCCGACGGCGTCGGTCACCAACACCACCACCGGTACTCGCACCGCTTCGGCCACCGCGTCGGTGACGACCACCGCCACGGCGACTGCGACGGCCACCGCGTCGGCTAGCGCGACCGGTTCACGGACCGCCACTGCGTCGGCGACGACCACCGGCACGCGCACGGCCACGGTCACCGCCACCGAATCAGTGACAAGCACCGGTACTCGCACCGCGACGTCCACCGTGACGACCACCGGCAGTACCACGCGCACCGCAACGGTCACCGGCTCGACCACGCGCACGGCTACCTCGACCACGAGCGCCAGTAGCACGCACACCGGGAGCGTGACGGTATCACCGTCCACCACAGCCACCGCATCGCCGACGCCGACCTCGACCGACACGCCATCCGCAACCGTCACGCACAGCGCGACCGCGACTCACACGGACACGTCGACTGTGAGTCCGACGTCTGTGTTCACCGCAACCGTCACCGCGAGTCCTTTGGACACCGCGACGGCGTCGCCCACGACCAACCCTTCCACTGTCGTGATCGCCACGGCGACGATGACGTTCTCGGGTGGGGCCAGTGCCACGCCGACGCCAAGCGCCACAGCGACAACGCCAATACCGCCCACCGAACCGGGCGCAGCGTCACCCACGCCAACCATGACGCCAATCGCCCCGACGTGTGTGGGTGACTGCGGCGATGACGGCGCGGTCACGGTTGAAGAGCTGATCATTGGGGTCAACATCGCTCTCGGCACCGCGCCGCTCGACCTGTGCCCGCAGTTCGATAGCGACGACAGTGGTGACGTGACCGTGGAAGAACTGGTGCAGGGCGTCAACAACGCGCTCGGCACGTGTGCATAGCGAGAAGGACAGGGGCCAGGGACTACGAACGCTTCGGGAACCACGGCACGAATGCGCTGGTGCGCCGCACGTAGTCGGCATACTCCGGCCGGGTCTTCTTCAGCTTGCGTTCGAGCAACGCCACGCCCGACACGTTCATGAGGAAGAACGTCATCACTGCCGGACCGACTGCGGTCCAGATTCCGCTAGGCGTGGCGAGCGCGATGCAGAACAAGCCCCACCACACGACCGCGTCGCCGAAGTAGTTCGGGTGGCGCGTACAACGCCACAGGCCGCGATCCATCACTTTGCCATGATTGTTCGGATTGGCTTTGAAGCGCGCCAGCTGGAAGTCGCCGATCGCTTCGAAGCCCAGACCGATGGCCCACAACGCCGCACCGACAGCATCGAGTACGGTGAGATGAGCAGGGAGGCCGCTCGCCTGCGCCACTTGCACGGGCAGCGATACTATCCACATCAATGCGCCCTGCAGACCGAAAACAAGATAGAGGCTGACGAACCAGAAGCGCTCACCGTGGTGCCGCCGCATGGCCTGATAGCGATAGTCTTCTTCGTGACCCCAATTGCGCCACAGGAGATAGCCCGCCAGCCGCAATCCCCACAGGCTCGTGAGCGTGGCAACCAGCAGCTTGCGCGGCGGATATCCGGTGCCGACGACGAAGGCGACGTTGGCGATGAGGGTGAAGCCAAGGCCCCAGAAAACATCGACGATGCTGGCGTCGCGTCTGACGAGGCTGAGGATCCACACCGACAACATCAGCAGCACGACTGCAGTGAAGGTAGCGGAGAAGACGGTGAAGGTCATAGTGATCCTATCGGCGCATTTTGAGCGGCAGAGGCGCTGCGTGCTGCGCCCTCCTTCAGTGCTTCCGGCAAATCGGAAATCGCCTCGAAGGTCAGCACCAGGCGCACCTGTTGGAGCGTCACGCCGTCGATATCGGTCAGTGTCGGAGAGAGATTGGCTTCGGCGAAGCCCATGCAACCGGAAATCGCATCGCGCGTAAGCAAATCATCTTGACAGGGTCGCGGCAATGTCTGTATCTCGCCGCCCCACATGAGTCACCGCTAGACGCGGCTACCAAGGCGATCCGATAGACCACGGCGTGGCGGCGAGCACCTCCACCCTAGCCCTCCTCCGTTGCCGGAAATGGCAACAGGGGAGGGAACTCGGGATCTCCCTCCTCTGCGAGCGCGGTGGCCGACCAGGCTCAGATCCCCTCCTCTGCGAGCATCTCCGCGAGCGGAGGAGGGTTGGGGTGGAGGCCTCTTCTCTCCGTCCGCGTCGGCATCCACATCGGCCTCACGCTTCATCGCCACCGCCGACAAGTGAGTGCGTCGCCGCTATGCCGCGTGCCGTCCGACAAACTCATCGACGCGCGCCCACTGGTCGTACAACCACTTGATCCGCGCCGCCCGGTCGCGCGGGATCGCGCCGAACGGTACGCGCCAGAAGCGCACGCGGATCACCTGCCCGACGAGCGAGCCGCTGAGCAGAGCGCCGATCGTCGCCGCGCCCTCGAACCCGACGTGCGCACAAAACACGGCGTCGGCGCCCTGATTGCATTCGAGCAAAGCCAACGGCCCACCCAGCCGCGGCGGTAGGATGTGCCGCAGGGTGCGGGCGCGTGCCGCGAGTTCGATCTGCCCGCTTTGTTCCAGCCGCGCGACGGCGCGGGCGTGCTTCGCCGGCGTGAAACGCGTGCCCTCGGGATAGATGAGCACGCCTGCGCGCGCTCCGAGATGCTCCATCAGCCGCTGCACAGCGGCGATCTCACGCGCGCTCTCGCCCGATCCGCGGCGCACGAAGTAGTTGGGCAACCGATTGCCGACCAGGTCGAGGCACGGGTCCCACAGCAACTCGCGTTTGAGCACGTAGCGCAATGCGTAGCCGTGGCGATCCGACAGAATGACTGCGGGGAGCAGCGTGTCGCCCATGCTCGCGTGGCGCATGAACAGAACGATCGGTCCGTCGCCTACGTCGGCGTCGCCCTCCACTTCGGTGCGCATGCTGAAGATGCGCTCGGCGCCCCAATAGAGTGTGCGCGCCCACCAGCGTTGCAGCGCGAGATGACGAGTGAGATAGCGCCCGCGGTCGCGTGCCGCCCATACGGGTTGCGTCAGCCAGAACGCGAAGCTGACGGCAATGCCGATGACTTCACAGCACAGATAGAGCGTTGCAAAGCTGAGGCAGCGCACTAGTACCCATGGACTGCCGCGCGCCAGATCGACGGCGGCCAGCAGCGTGATCAGGAGCGGAAAGGCCGCGAGCAAGACGACGCAGAGGCCGATGTAGAGCGTGATCGAAACAACCCGGCGGCGCCATGTGGCGAACATCGACGCCTCGCGCTGCTCACCACGCCCACAATTCGCGCAACTCGACGGGGCGATGTTCGCGGATGGATTGCTCGGCGGCGGCGCCGACCGCGACGGCGCGAGCACCGTCGACCACGCTGACGGCGGGTGTGCCGCCGGCGCGGATCGCCGCGATGAAACCGAGATGCTCGAAGTACGTCGATCCGTGATGAGCACCGGCGCCTTGCACGCGCGGATCGACCTCGAAAGCCAGCGTCGTCTGTGGCGCGCCATTGCGATAGGTGTGGACAAGCTGGTGCGCTGGGATGAACGCCTCGAGCTTGCCACGATCTCCGGTCGCCGCCATCTCGACTTCGTGCGTGGAGTTCTCGGCGAACATGCACAGGTCGAGCAGCGCGCGGGTGCCGCCGTCGTAGTCGACGATGACGTAGGCGTTGTCGATGATGTCGGGCATCTCGCCATCGTAGCATTCGTCGCGATGGTTCACGCTGTGGGCGCCGGAGGCGTAGACGCGCAGCGGGCGCTGGCGGGTGATGAGATTCATCAGATCGAAGAAGTGGCAGCACTTCTCCACCAGCGTGCCGCCGGTGTTGCGGTTGAAACGATTCCAATCGTCCACCTTGGTCAAGAACGGGAAGCGATGCTCGCGGATCGCCAGCATCCGCAGCTGGCCGACCGCATCGGCGTGGACCTCCTCGATCAGGCGCGCGACGGCGCGCATGTAGCGATACCCCATCCCGACCCATACTACGCCGAGATGCGCGCCGGCGGTGTCGACGATGCGCTTGCAGTGCTCGACCGTCGTGCACAGCGGCTTCTCGACCAAGACGTGCTTGGACGTTCTGAAGACATCTTGGAGCACGTCGTGGTGGGTAAAATTGGGCGTGGCAATCACGACGGCATCCACCGGCGCGTGCTGCAGCAGGTCGCGGTAGTCGGTGTACACTTCGACTCCGTCGCCGGCGAGCGAGCGACCCCAACCGCGGCTAGTCTCGTTCGAATCGGCGATCGCGGTTACCGTCGCATCGGGGATCAGCCCGATGTTCAGAATGTGCTCGCAGCCCATCATCCCGGTGCCGATGATGCCGTAGCGAATCGTTGTCGACATATGCTTTTCCGCCAGCCGGTGGATCGTAGCAAACTGGTCGGCTCAATGACTAGTGATCGGCTGAGCGGTTCGTGTCGGGCAGTCCCTTCGCAGCATTCCGACGATGATTTCGTATGGACACCTTGCCGATTGGGCGTATTGAGCTGACACAATGTCGTGCGGAGGTTGAACAGATGAACGGACTGAGCGGTAGACGAGACGAATCATTCTCAACGGATCGAATCTGTGAGTCGTCGCTCCTCCGGGCGCGCTCGATGGCAATCTTCACGGTAACCGCTGTTGTGCTGGTTCTAACCCCGCTTCGACATGCGGACGCGGCGGTGCGGCATGTCAACAACGGCGGTCTGTGTAGTGATGTGACCGGCACTCCCTATTGTACGATCCAAGCGGCGGTAAATGCCGCCGCCGCCAACGACACGATCAAGGTCGCGGCAGGGACGTACGCGGAGTTGGTGAAGGTCACCAAGACGCTTACGCTGAACGGGGCCAAGCAGGGCGTGGACGCACGCACGCGTTCAGGGTCCGAAACCATCGTCGGCTCGGCGGACGGCGGATTCCAGATTCTCGCCGCCGACGTCACCATCGACGGGTTCACGATCGAGGGAGCCACGGCGGACTGCAGCACGGTACTCAGTGCGACATGTGCCGGCATCCATGCCGACAACAGCACCGCCGGCCGTCAGATCCTCAACAATATCATCCAGAACAACATCATCGGCATCTTCCTCAACACCGCGTCCACCGGCAACGCCTCGTTGGTGCAGTTCAACCTGATCCAAAACAACAACGCGTCGCCAGCCGTGAGCGGTAGCGGCAACGGCATCGACTCAGAGACTGGCCTGTCGAATACGACCATCGATAGCAACCTGTTCTCCGGAAACGTGAACTCCACGATGCTGATCATTGGGCTGGGTGGGCCGGTGACGATGATCACGGTTTCGAATAGTCAGGCCGACAACTCGATGGACTTTGGGAGGGTCACCAATTCGGTCGTGACCGGCAATGTCTCCATCAACTCGGTCGCCAGCGCGGTCTTCATCGGCGGCGAGGACGATGGGATTGCCATCACGTGCAATACGTTCTTCCAAGGCCAGACACGCGGCGTACGCATCAACAACGACGTCTTCTTCCCCGGAACCAACAAGAACATCACGGTAAACAACAACGACTTTTTCGGCAACATGGTCACCGGGCTTCAAGTCGACGACACGGCGCACATGGGCGCGGTTGACGCGACCAACAACTGGTGGGGTTGCCCGACCGGACCGGGGACCGGCACGTGTGATACCGTCACTGTGGTGGGATCCTCCACCGCGACTACCACCCCATTTCTCGCTTCGTCTAGCACCTGCGCGCCGTTCGACGATGGCGACGGTGTATCGGGATTGGTCGAGGCCTTGGCGCCGAACGGCGGCGATGGCAACGACGATGGTACGCCAGACAAGTACCAGCGAGACGTGACGTCCCTGCCATCAGCCACGGGGCGCGGGTACCTTACGTTAGAGACGTCGGGTACGTGTTTTGCTCAAAACCCGCCCCAGAACCAGAACGTCCAGGCCTTCACGGCGCCGGGGCCAGGAATTCCCGGCGACCCCCTACGGTTTGACTATCCGTTTGGGATGATCGGCTTCGAGGTACCCTGTGACGGTACCATTGGTGAGAAGCTCTACGTCCATGGGACCACGAGCTTGGCGAAGTTTACCTATCGCAAGTTCGGGCCGTCCACTCCCGGTGTGCCGGCGACAAAGCAGTTCTACACCCTGCCTGGTGTGGTCGCTGGTTCGCAAGTGATCGGGGGGAATACGGTCGCCACCGAGAGCTTCAGCCTGACCGATGGCGCGCTGGGCGACGCGACTGGTGTCGATGGCTTGATCAGGGATCCGAGCGGCCCGGGGTTCCCTCTCAGAGTCGCAACGCCCACACTGTCGCGGTGGGGTCTGATCGCGCTGACGAGCCTGATTCTAGGGCTGGCGTTCTACACCCTGCGACGCCGGCGTGGTCCGGCGTAGATCGTATCGCGGTCACTCTTCCCTCCCACGTGCAACTCCCCGGACCCGGTTCGCCGGCGCGGCACGACTGCCTGTGAGAGGTAGCGCCGTCAGCAATCGAAAATCGGTCGACGCTTCGCGACGCTCGACCGCCTGCTCGGTGGGCGGTTGACGATCAATATCATTTCGAGATCATTTCGAGCGATCTGCCCGGCGCGCCGTTGCCGTCGACGTCGCGCTATCAGCGTGCGCGCGAGTGCATGCAGATTCTGCGCGCGTTGCTGAACGGCGAGCCAGCGCGGCGGCGCCTCCGCTCTTGTGTCAACGATGGATCTACGGGATGAGGAGTGAGCACGGCGAGGAGGGAGGCATCGCATGGCATCGATTGATTTGCGACGCGAAGGTCCGGTGTGGGTGCTGACGATGGGCGAGGGCGAGAACCGATTCAATCGCTCATTTCTCGATGCGCTCAACGGTGCGCTCGACGAGGTCGAGCGATCGAGCGGTCCCGCCGCGCTGGTTACCACCGGCGGTCAGGAAAAGTTCTATTCGAACGGACTCGATCTGGCGTGGTTGTCGGGTGACGGGGCGAGTGAGGGCGGGGCGTTCATCAGCGCGGTGCTCAAGTTCCTCGGGCGGGTGATGGCGTTCCCGCTGCCGACGGTGGCGGCGATCAATGGGCATGCGTTTGCGGCGGGAGGGATGCTGGCGTTCGCGCACGACTTCCGCGTCATGCGTGCTGATCGCGGCTTCATTTGCTTCAACGAGATCGACATCAAATTCCCGCTCGCGCCCGGGATGACGGCACTGATCAAGAGTCGGCTGAACATGGCAACCTGCCGCGACATGATTCTCACCGGCGCCCGCATCGGTGGCGCCGATGCCCATCAGCGCGGCATCGTCGACGAAGCCGTGGCGGTGGCCGACGTCCTCCCGCGCGCCATTGCCCGGGCCGCCGCGCTCGCCGACAAGGACCGCGCGACCTACGGCGCACTCAAGCGCGGCATCTACCGCGACGTGTTGGCGTTGCTCGAAGGCGGCGCGCTGGAATGACACGCGACCGTACGGTTCGGTCGCGCGCGGACTAGTCCGGCGTCTCCCGCGTCACGGATTTGAAGAACCGCTCGAAATGCGCCCGGTCCCTTTCGCTGGGCGCCTCCGGAGCTTCCGGTGGGACGGATACGAGAGCGATGTGCTTCTCTGTCAGGTGCGATGTTTTGATCAATTCGCGCAACGCTCGGCGGCCGAGACCCATCCGGCGCAGATGGTCTTGAACACGGAAGTAGGCGAGCTCCCCAATCTGCGCGCTTTTCGCCGCGTCGACGATTGCGAATCCGAACGTTAGGTGCATCGCCGCCTTTGTGCTCGCACGCGTCGCCGGTGGTTTGTTGGTGTCGCGCGACGGATCATCCGGCGGCGCTTGCACCTTGATCTGAAGTAGGAAGATCCGACGCGTTGCTCCCGGTTTCGGGAGGTGACGAATCAGTTCGATCTCGACCGCGTTCAACTCGGGGATGATGGGGCTCGTGGCTTCGGCAATCACCACGTCGCCGATCTTGAGGTCGAGTCGCTGCTCGCAGAAGTTCTGAAAGCGGGCGCCGTAGGTACTGGCGCACATCGCCCACGTCGCCCGCACCATGCCGCACCACACCCAGTGTTTGAACAGATTCATCCAGCCGCGGTTGTCCGGATGCGCGTACTCGGTGTCGAGACGGAGATCGAGGTAGACGTCCTCCATCAACTGAATCAGCTCGCGGCAGAAATAGAAACCGTTGCGGATCTCGTCATACGTGCTCGGCAACCAGAGCTGGGTCGGCCGGGCGTCAGCCTGGGTGAGCACTTCCCACTGTGGATAGATCTGTGCATCGAGGAACTGTAACGCAGGGTCCTTGCGGAGGCGTTCGACCATAGCATCGACGCGGTTGGTGAGCTTGGTGAAGGCGTCCGGCGTTGCGACGCTCGGCGGATACCAAGTCTGACGCAGCTTGACGAAGAGTGTCTCAGTCTGGGCGTCACCGGTCACCGGCTCGAAGACAGCCTTGCCGATGTGGTGACCGAGCGCACGATAGCTTTCGAACTGTGACTCATCGAAGAACTGATCGGCCGTAGATTGGTGGGGGAAGGCGGGATTGGCGGCGGCGTAATTGAGGACATCGCTCGGCTCTGATCCGGTCAGTGACGGCTTGATGTAGACCAATGTGCCCGGCGCGTCGCCCTGGTTGGAATGCTCGTAATGGATGGTTCCGACCGCGCAGTGCCAGAGACTCCTGCTCGTACTTGCTTGCTTGCGGATGGCGTCGACGTTGATCTCGATATCGACACCGAAATCGGTCCGGCACAGCCGGATCGCCGTGCCGAGATCCGCAAATTTACACTCACCATCCTCTCCCGCGTCGCAGACGACGACGTAACGGCAACGTCGCCGCACGAGCTCGTAGAGGCCCAGATTGTCGAAGTGTCCGCCGTCGGACAAGTACACATAGTTGCTATGTTCGTTGGTGGAGCCGAACAATTCCTTCAGGAGATACCCGAGCCCGAGCTGCGGCCCGGCCTTTGTCCATTTCTTCTGCTTCGGATTGCTGAGCCACCAGCCGAGGCGGACGTTGAAGAGAGTCAGTAGGAACGCCAATGGCGGTGAGGAATGATAACCCATGTTGGGACTAGCAGCGGCGCCCGAGATCGCCATGGCAGTGCCGAGCGTCACCCCGCCGCCGTACAGTTCCTCTCCGCCCGGCGGGCATGAACGCATTGGACGGTAGCCGTGCGCAGCTTTGGTGCCGCTGGAATTCGTCGCGATCTCGAAACCACTGAACAGCGGCGTGAACACGAACGAGGCGGCCTTGCGTTGCTGCCACGCCAAGTCTTCCCCGGCGGTGAGATTCAGTGCGGCATTGATGAGGGGGTAGGGGCCCGGATACGCCTTCTGGGGCGAGGCAGTGGTTCCCGGCGGTTGATCGCAATTCTTGTAGAAGTCGGCGAGCACCGGGTCGTCATCTGGGTCAAAGCCGGTGAACGGGTTTGGATCGCGTTGGCCATTGGATGCGCCGAGATAACAGCGAACCAACCGATCGCGGTAGAAGACGTTCAGCGAAAAGTGGTTGATGTCGACGCGCCACGAGAGGCCGAGTGTGACTACGATGCACGCCACCAGCGCTAGGATGTCGGGCGAAGTGGAGAAGTGCCACATCGGAATCGAGGCGATATCGTGAAACGTGCGCCACGCCAGGTCCCAGCTGCTGTCGGCTAAGACGGCGAGGGACACGTCAGCCCATCCGATGAAGTGCCCCAAGGCCGCTTGGATGCCGAGCGAGAGCATGAGCAACAGACCGATGATGAAGACGTACGGGCCGAGTGCCGCAATCCATTCCAAGGTTGAGTTGCTGCCACGCTTCTCGCCCGTGGACGCGCTGCGGCCTGCCAGCACGCCACCAATTGTGGAGAACAACCATGCGACTGCTGCAGTCGACTTGATCCATGGGCCCCATGTTTTGCCAGCCCAGTACACAGTTTGGGCTGTTGCGTATGGGCCGTAGATGGCCAGACCGAACACGGCAGTCCACATGATCAAATAGATCAGCGTCCATCCGCCAAGACGGCTCCACCACTCTCGACTCTCGTCGGAGATGCTGGTGCCCATCAGCCCAATATGGAGGACGAGGATCACTGTGAAGACGGTCAAGACGAGTGGTTGTCCCCAGGTTACCGCAGCCCACGCGTGTGCCTCATAGTAATGCCACGTGACGAACAGGTCGCGCAGTAGGTAGAGCAACCATCCGCCGACCGCGCCGGCTACTAGCGCCGAGATCACGACCGTGAGGGCTTGCCACGCGATTGCCGACCGGTTTGCGGCGTCGTTGCTGGCCGACACGCCGCCCAGCGTTCGTCGCAGCAACAGCCCCAACCCCCATCCCAGCGCCCACAGCACCGTATAGAGGAACGCGGTTGTTGCCGCCCATACCGACGGCCCACTACCGACTGATTGCAGGTGCGACGCGGCGTTGCACCACAGCCAACTATTGGCGCACCAAGCGGCGAGAAAGGTCGGGACGATCACGAGCCATTGGATGACACCCTGCTGAGCATACCAGCGGTCGATATGTGGGGTACCGCTGCTGCCGTCATCCAGATCGAGTAAGTTGAGTCCTACAAATGCGATCGCAAGAACGATGAAAGCGAATCCTAAACCCACGAGTGCCAAACTGGTTGGAAGCCCGACTAGGGAGCCACGGGCATCATAGGGAAACGCGCGCATCACCAGGCGCGGCAGAATGAGAAGGGCCGACAGTGCCGCGATCAAGATGCTTTGGTTGAGCAACAAGTTGCGCAGGTAGTTCGAGATCGCTGTCCAGGTGTCGGCGCCAAAGAGGCCCACTCGTGGAGTGAGGTAGTTGCTGTAACGACGGAGAAATTGAACCGGCGGTGCCTCCTCGCCGTTGGGATGATTCGTCCACCGTGGCGAGAGCTGCTGCTCAACGGTATCGAAGTCGTCGGCCTTCTTGAACCACGCCGCCAACCAACTGCCGATGTACCCGCCGCCCGAGACGGTCGACAGATAGTCGAAGCGGCGCAGGAGCTTCAGCTCCGCCAAACCCTGCAGAACGCCGAGATTGAATGTCGCGCTGCGAATACCGCCACCCGAAAAGGCGAGGCCGACCGTGTCGCTGGCCTTGTCCTCCCGGGGTGGCCCGCCGGGCCACCGCCGCCGCTGGCGCGCGCGCGCAATCGCTGCGCGTTCCTCGTCCAAGACTGTTTCGAAGCTGACCGCAGCATCGTCGCTCATGGCGCCCTCCGGTGGTGTCGCATCGATCGCCGCAGTCGGCCGTGCGCAGGTTGCGCCGCAGTTGACGGCCCACGGCAATATCTCGGTAGAGTGCGGCCCTCGTACAAGAAGCTGATGGATCTTGTCAAGGAAAATCTAGTCGTGGACGCTATGGGGTCTTAAGACCAGATACACTCTACAGACTGCGGCGCGTCGTATGGCTCGGTCGGCTGCCCTTGTCTACACTCGCGCCCGGCGTCGCGACCGGAGGCGCGATGCGAGTCCGCGTGATGCAGCCAACGCGCGTGCGGTTTGACGTGCCGACTCGGTATAGCGTTGCGCGCGGTCTGCCGACGGGCTAACGAAGGTGATGATGCTCACTCCGTTCTGGCGGTTTGCGGGTCCGGCGTGCCGCAGTGGCGGCCGGCCCAATCTGTCGCTGATCGTTCCCAATCTCTTGGTCGGCGAGTATCCAACCCCGGATGATGCGGAGTGGCTGCGCGACGAACACGGCGTCACCGTGGTCGTAAACCTGCAGGACGATGCCGACCTCGCGAGCAAGGGTTTGGATAGCGAGGAACTGCAGCGGGTGTATCGCCAGCATGGTCTCGGGTTTCACCGCGTCGCGCTTCCCGACGGCGACATGGAAATTCTCGCGGCCCGGCTCGACGCCTTGGTGGATTACCTCTCCCGGCTCGTGCGCGATGGTGAGTGTGTCTACCTGCACTGCAACGCCGGGTTCAATCGCGCGCCGACGGTCGCCATTGCGTACCTGCACGTCCATCGGGAGCTGCCGCTGTCGGCGGCGCGCGACTTGGTGAAGGAGCGCCGGCACTGTCTGCCGTACATGACCGTTCTCGAAGCGCGGTATGTGGTGAGTGGTGAATGAGGTGGTGATCCGGTTTCGAACCTGTGGGGGCTAGCGGTTTCGCCTCAACCGGAAGCCAAGACGTCGATCCCTAGTCGTCCGATCACGGCGAGAATTTCGAATTGCTCTTCCGGTCCGCCCTGCACGAACTTGATGTGGGTCGGATCGGCCGGAAATTGCCCGAACGTGGGATCGACCGCCACCCACTCACCCAGCCACACTTCATCCCACGCGTGATAGTAGAACGCGCCCTCGAGGTAGACGACGCCGGCGGCGACGCGAGTGGGCAGGCCGGCGGCGCGCGCGAGCGCGGCGAACAGCACGGCGTGCTCGTTGCAATCACCTTGGCGCTCATCGAGTACCTGCAGCGCGTTGGGAATGCTCACGGTCGGCACTTGCTTCATATACGCGCCGATCCATTGCAGCAGGCGCGACACGGCGTGGGTGGCGTCGGGTTCGCCGCGCAGCGCTTCCGTGGCTGCGCTGCGCACGCGCGGATGATCGATCTGCAGCAACGGGGTTGCGGCGAGGTCCGCACGATGGTCGTTGCCGGTGTAGGGCAGGGGGTAGGATCGGGTCGTGTGCAGATCCTCGCGCGTAATCGTCCAGGTGTCGCCGCTACGGCGCTGGCGCGCATCGTTGGGCACCCGATCGAGATCGATGCCGCGCAAGCGGAAGCGCAGGAAGTCAAGGTCGCGCGGCCTGTCGATCAACGTCGTGACCGGCACCGCGACGGTCTGAATCAAATCGAGCGCGGCGGCCTCACGCCACCGGCCGTGCAGCGCATCGTTGGCGTCGGTGCGCACCAGCACCAGGCCCAGCGGGCCTTCCTCGCGCAACACCGTGCCGGAGTCGTCGACCCACGCGGTGGTCTTGATGCCGTGAAACTCTTCGCGCACGCGCCACGCTTGCGTTCCGTCGGCGGCTTGCGGCACCGGCTCACGTTGCTCGACGGTCACGTGGGTGATGTCGTTCTTCATCGTCGCAGGATCGAATACCTGCAATTGAAACTCGCGACCCGCTCGCAACTCGTTGGCGGCCACCACGTTGCGCAGCGTCGCGGGCAGATAGACGGGGCCCTTCAGCGGGATCTGCTGGGTCGACTCATCGCTGCCGCTGGCCATCGTCAGATCGAGTTCGTCGCCGTCGACCTTGCCGCGCACGCGCAGCGTGCCGACGCCGCTGCTCAGCTCGAAGGTGAACTGCTGGAGTGCGAAGTGTGCATCGGTGCGGCCGCTGATGATCGTGCGCACGGTTTGCGGCTCGTTCATCATCACCAGGCGCAGCAGCGAGTGTTCGTCGAACTGAAAGCCGCCGTCGATGGGTGTGGTGCGTTGCTGTACGTAGCCGATCTTCTGCTCGCCGTGAAAGACGTTCTGCCACTCCTCGCCGGCGTGCAAAGTCGCCGAGGTGGTGGGCACGGGCTCGGGTGGCGGTGCCGTCGTGAAGCGCTCGCGCAGCAGCGCGCCCATGAGTCCGAGCCAAACGACTACGATGCTGACGCGAACGACGCGGGCCATGTCAGAACCGAGTCAGCCGCGCGCCGCCCGCCGTGGGCAGTGGGCGCTGCCAGCGAACGAGCGATGGTGTATGGTGTCGCGGCATCATGACAGAGATGATGGAGACGGCAGCGCCCGGAGTGAAATTCATCGCGGATCGGATGCTCGGTCGATTGGCGACCTGGTTGCGCGTGCTCGGCATCGATACCCTGTATCGACCCGAGTGGCAGGGCAGCGCGCTGCTGCGCGCTGCGCAAGCCGAGGGGCGCGTGCTGCTGACGCGCGATCGGCACGTGTGTCGCTTCAGCGAGAAGCCGTCGCTGCTATTCATCGAGAGCGATCACTTTCGGGCGCAGGTGCAACAGGTGCTGCGCACATACGCCATCGATCCATACGCCGGATTGCTGACGCGATGTGTGCGTTGCAACGTACCACTGCGTGAGGTGGCGCCGGATGGTGTTCGCTCGTGCGTGCCGGAGTACGTGCTGGCGACGCAGACGCGCTTCGTTCAATGCCCGCGCTGCCGCCGCGTGTATTGGGGTGCCACGCACACCGCCCACATCCGCGCCGAGTTGCAACAGCTCGGCTTCCCGCCCTCGGCGCAGTCGTAGCGTTCATTGCCCACCACGTTGGCACGCGACTGGCCCGGCAGCAAGCCGTGAATCCTTTCGGCGAATCTTCCCAGAGAATCTTCTGATTTGCGGGCACTCACAAGCGGTGACCCTACTCGATCGGCAGCCGCCCGAGTTGTCGCAACGCGTCGTACACCACGATCGACACTGCGTTGGAGAGGTTGAGGCTGCGCACGTTGGGATTGAAGATCGGGATGGTGAAGGTTGCGTCGCGATGTGCGGCCAACAGCGGCGCCGGCAGGCCGCGGGTCTCGCTGCCGAAGAGCAGGTAGGAACCGGGGGTATGTCGGACTGCGAGATAGGAGTGAGCGGCACGCGCGGAAAACAGCACGAAGCGCCCGCTGCCGTGCTCGGCGTGGAATGCGTCCGTGTCGCGGTAGCTGCGCACGTCGACGAACGGCCAATAGTCGAGCCCGGCGCGCTTGAGGTAGCGGTCTTCGAGTGAGAAGCCGAGTGGGCCGACCAGGTGCAAGCGCAGATTCGTTGCCGCACACAAGCGCGCGATGCTGCCGGTGTTGGGCGGAATCTCCGGCTGCACCAGCACGACGTGCAGCAGGGGATCGGCCCGCGAGGATTCAGATGTGGACAATGGGGTGTTCGCTGCCACGGCAGCGGAGCGCGAATCGCCCCGGCGCGACTTCTTCGATGAACGGTGCGAGTTGGTAGTGCGCGGCGCGCAGGAAGCGCGCGCGTTCGGTGCCGTTCTTGACGGCGCACGACAAGGACTGATCGTCGCCCACCCGCAACGTCGCCGCCGCGAGCGATTCCTCGCTGTTGTCGTTCAGTCGGATCGTAAAGCCCTCGTCCCGGTTGCCTCCAACGGAGA
>JBGOUW010000669.1:0-2551 GCA_041477755.1 Binatia bacterium | reverse complement strand
TACGGTGAGAGTTCGTCCGCGCTTCAAATCGAGGTCGGCTTGCCCGGACAGCAGCGGGCGCTGCCGCTGCGAACTGCCCTCACGATGCCATTCGTTGGCGTTCGCGATTGAGGCAGGACCCGTGCGCCCGTTTCCTATCGCGGCGCGGTGGACTCAGGGCTGACCGACAGCGGGAAGAATACGCGGCCGGCCTTCATCTCCTCGATGAACCAGCCGGCAAAACCGTTCTTGATGACCCATTCGAGCCGGTCGCTTCGCCACTGGACTCGGTAGGGATCAAAAAGCCAGGCGCTAGCCCCGGCGGGCTGAAGCAAAAACGATGGTGCGAGATGAGACCGAACGCGGGATCATGTCGATGTCTCGAAAACCGACTTGATCGAGCAGGTCACGCACCTCATCGCTGGTGTAGAACCGATACACGGTCGCGGGAAAATTTGCGCTCGCCTTCTCGTCGTCACGGGGGCTGAAACCGATCACGAAGCATCCTCCGGGTTTAAGGACACGGTAGATCTCGCGCACGTGCTCCTGTGGATCGGACCAGAAGTACAGCGTGTGCAACGAGTAGACTCGGTCGAAGCGACCATCGGGGTACCGCAGGTGGGCGCTGTCGCCGAGCTGCAAATCGACACGCTGCTCGCGAATCAACTGACGCAGATGGTGAGTGGCCATGCGGATCATCTCTTCTGAAAGGTCCACGCCGGCGACGAACCCGTGCGGCACCAGCGCAGCCGCTCGCTCGATCGTGCGGCCGTGACCGAAGCCGATTTCGAGGAGGTGATCGGTCGGCTGCGGATTCAGCAGCGACAGCAGGTGTGCGTTGGCTTCGGCCGTCTCGGCCGCCATGATGCGGGCGATGAATCGACCCAACAGGCCCGTCGGGCACCGGCTTTGACGAGCGATGAATTCAGGGCGTCGCATCAGCGGTACCTCCATCAAGTCTGTCATCGCTCCGCCGGACCGGCGGCCGACGAGTTGGTCACGAACCCCCGGGATTGAGATCGTTGGAGACGGCGCGCACGCCGAAGTAGTAGGTCACGCACGCGCCGATCACGCTGCTGGCGAAGCCGAGGGTAAGCTCGTTGAGGCCAGCGATACAGCTGCGAGGGATCACGATCCCGTAGCCGATGATGACCGTCGGGACCACGAAACCGATGAGGGGATAGAAGTAGCGTACTTTCATGTCAATACTCCTGTTGTGTTCGGGCGGTGAGCTTCAGCGCTTGCACATCTGTTTTTCCAGCCCGGCGCGAATCCACGTAGTGGTCCGACCGAGCAGGGGCACGCCGATGTAGCCTCGGAGGCGGAGACGGTTCTCTCCATCGAGTTGCAAGCTGCAGCGGTAGGTATTGCCGCTGGCCGGGTCGTAGATCGTGCCGCCACTCCAGGCCCGAGCGTCGATCGATGCTTCGAATCCTGCGAGAATCTGGATGCCGACAAGCGGCCGGTCGCGCAGAGCCGGGTCCGGATTGCGATAGTCGCGCTGCTCGCAGCCGTCTTCGTCGAACGGTGATCGCAGCCACACTACGCGACCGCAAAGTTCCTCGCCGCAAGCGGTGACCTCGACCTGCGCCGCGCCTCCTTCTGCATACCAGAGGCCCACTGGGGTCTCGGCTCGCGCTGGATGGCTGAGCAAGACGCCGAAGATGACGCCTAGGACGAGAACAGCAGTCGTCGGGGCGAGCGCACGAAGCCGCGCGTACCTCGCCTTCGGCTTCATGCCGAACAGAAAACGAGTCATGGCGAAGGGGCGCACCACGAAGTGATAGACGCCGAGCGTTGCGACGACCGCCGCGATCAGAAGCAGCGTGAACTTGGCGGCGATCCCAAGCGAAAGCTGGATGAGCCAGTATCCGATGAGGACAATGGCGGGTTGGTGGAGAATGTACACCGGGAAGGCGGACTCGGTGAGGTAGGGGAGCGTCGTACTGGTGCGCGCGAGGTAGCGGTTCGCGAAGCCGAGCAACGCCACGATGAAGCACCAACCCGCAACCGCGGAGCCTGCCAGGAGAATGGTGGGCGAGCTGATGACGCCGAGGAGCGTGATCAGCAACACAAGCATGGTGGCAACACCGAGAGTCAGCGCCCGCGTACGCTCCCGATGTACGGCCTCCTCAAATCCTGGGTAGCGCGCCAGCAAGAAGCCCGCGAAGAGGTAGGTGCTGTAGTAGGCGACATTCGCCCAGTCGTCGAAGAGGTTTTGGATTCCCGGCCAGCGCTCGCGAAGGGTCAGCTGGATCAACGCCAACGGGAGAATCGGCAGGTACACCCATGCCGAGTGCGCGTGTTTCTTCGGCGACAGCGGTTGCAGTCGCATGAGCCAGCCGAACAGCGGCTGGTAGAGCACGGTGAACGTGAATAGGTAGGCAATGAACCAGAGATGCGACCACGTGAATCGGCTGAGGTGGGTGAAGAAGCTGGGCACGAAGGCGAGAAAGGTCTCGTCAAAAGGGGCCGCGACAGGGAGGCCGCCGGGAATGATGAGCTTGAATCCGGCTTCGAGAGCGGGACTGACACGCAATCCGGCGTAGCTCAAATCGAGGCCGCTGCGGAG
>JBGOUW010000287.1:0-6568 GCA_041477755.1 Binatia bacterium | reverse complement strand
TTCGTGTCGCCCGGTGTGTGCGCCGTTGGCTTCAGGTGGATCGGGCGATCTCGCATCGAGGTGCTGGCGATCGCCTTTGCGACGTGGTGCCCCCTCGTCTTTGCCGATGCGTGGCACGTAGATTGGCGGTTGGCCGCCGTCCTCCTCCTGGCGTGCGGCAGTTGGGCCGGGCGCCGTTTGTTGTCGGCCAACACTGCGCGGCGACCCACTGCCGAGTTGCTGGCAGCGATAGTCGGGGTCACCCTCATCACGTTTGCGGCGCAAGTGAGCGTGACGTACCCCCACTTCATTCCGCGGGAGACGACCCCGTGGTACTACGGCGGCCTAGCCGAACAAACCGCGACGGCTGGTGGGTATCCCGCGCGTTCGCCCGAGTGGGGAACCGACGTTCGCTTCCTGCTCGACTATCCGTACTTCACCTCTCTGGGTGCAGCGGCGACGCGTCTCCTTCGCGTCTGGCTGCCGTTGCCCCAGCGCATGGAAACATTTCGCTTGTTTGCCGTCGTCTTAGTTGCGTGGTGTGCGGCTGAAGCGAGCTATGCGCTCACGCGGAGGATTGCCTGTGTATTCGGCGCGGGTGCGTTGCTGTTCTCCGTGCAGATCGCCGGCAAGCTAGCGGGGTACCGTCCGGAAGCTTTCGCCTATGCGCCGCTGTTTGCGTTGTTGTGGGTGTGCTGCGAGCGATTGTTTCCTCTCTGGGCCGATGAGGGAGACCGCAAGGGTGGGGAACTCGCCGCGAGCGGGATGGCCATCATCTTTCTGCTGACCTGTCTCCTAAGCCACGGAATCGTTGCCGCGGTCGCACTCGCGGCGCTCGTGCCGCTCGCGCTCGTATCCGGTGTCGTGACCGGGCGTCTTCGCTCAGCGGTGCTCCGCGCCGGGACGATCATGGTCACGAGTCTCTCCCTGTATGCAGCGGTCGATCTCGCAATCAATCGAGAGCTTACCCAAATCGGGAACGCCAGCGCACCGCTGGGCGTCAACCTGCCCTCGGGCGATCCCACCTTCGAGTTCTACCGGCTCTACGACGATTTTGGGGAGACCACCGCCGCATCAACGCTGCGACGGCGAATGACCAGGTTTTTGCCCACGCGGTTTGCCATCAACAACCGCGTCAAACCCGCCTGGGTGCTGATCGCGAGCGTTATCTCGCTCGCGGCTGGCCTCCTCGGGCCGCGGTCGCGTGGGCCGAGCTTGTGGCTCGTGCTCTGGGCTGTCGTGCTCGGCTGCGGCGGTGCCGCGTTCCTGGCATTCTGGGATACCTTCGTCCCGCAGCGAATTGCCTCGGGGCGGGTCTGGCCGCTTCTCGCCATGCCGGTGTTCTTCGTCATAGCGATCGGTCTTGGCGAGTCATGCGATCTGATGGCGCGCCTGTGGCCGCGACTACGTGCATCGACGCCGCGCTCGATTGCCCTAGGTGGCGCACTGCTTCTGGTTGGGTCGCTTGCGAGTGGTGTTCGCGTTCCGTGGGCGCGTTCCGGTCTGCGTCAGGAAGACTATGCGCTTCTCAGCCGCGCACGTTTCGCCGCGTCTGACGTCGTGCTGACAAACGCATTCGCCGAAGGCAGCGTCCCGACGATTACGGGGGGCAATCCCTTTGTTGGTGGGGTCGCACCGTACAACAAGGCTCCGGCACTGCTCCACCATGCGATCGCTCACTTGAGAGCGGCGCGCAAGTTCTTGCTCCAACCGAGTCCAGATCAAGCGTGCGCGCTGGGCTTCGATTACATTCTGGTCGCGCGAGGACCGGAGAACCTCGCAGCGGGTGCCGTCTTCCCAACCGATGCCGGCGCGTTACAGCGTGCGTTCGCCCGCGTCGACCAGACCCCAGACGGAGCGCTGCAACTCTATGCGACAGGTTGCCACAGTGGCTGAGCCGAAGCGGAGGGCGACTCGCTCGCTGCGCCTGGGCGCGCACGAGTGTAGGAACACGAAGGAGTGTCCACCCGCGCCTACTTCGTTGTGTTGAGGAAGACCGTATGTTACCGTCCGCCTCCGATTGTTCAACAGACGGGAGACGGCATGTTCGCCAGCATTGAGGATGTCATCGAGCGCTTCGGGCAGCAGCGCTACATCTGCAGCCGGCGCATCGCGACCGTCGTGTACCTAGCGAGCCGTCTCGGCAAGCCGATCTTGGTGGAAGGCCCCGCTGGCGTGGGAAAGACCGAGCTAGCGAAGGTGATCTCGGCTGCGCTGGATCACGAACTGATCCGCTTGCAGTGTTACGAAGGACTGGACGAGGCCAAGGCGCTTTACGAGTGGGAGTACGCCAAACAGCTATTGTACACCCAGATTCTCAAGGACAAGATCAGTGAGGTGGTCGGCGCCGCCAAGTCGCTCAAGGAAGCCGTCGACAACATCGCCCAGGAAGACGACGTATTTTTCTCCGATCGCTTCATCCTGCCGCGCCCGCTGCTCAAGGCGATCTCCGCGCCACATCCGACGGTGCTGCTGATCGACGAGATCGACAAGGCCGACACCGAGTTCGAAGCGTTTCTGCTCGAGATCCTGAGCGACTTCCAGGTCAGCGTTCCGGAGCTGGGTACGCTGCGCGCCAAGCACATCCCGTTCGTGATCCTTACCAGCAACAACGCGCGCGAGATGTCCGACGCGCTCAAGCGGCGCTGCCTGCACCTGTACATCGACTTCCCGCCCATGGAGCAAGAACTCGAAATCGTGCGCCTGAAGGTCCCCGGCATCAGCGACTCCCTCGCGCAACAGGTGGTCGGTGCGGTCCAGCGCATCCGCCAAATCGATCTCAAAAAGGTCCCGAGCATCAGCGAGACCCTCGACTGGGCGAAAGCGCTCACGCTGCTCAACATCACTCATCTCGATGCCGCCCTGGTCGACGATACGTTGAGCGCGATCCTCAAATACGAAGGTGATATTCGCAAGGCGCAGGACGAGCTGAAAGAGTACCTGCAACGCCAGAAGGCGAAGACGCCGCCCGCTGAACCGGCAGGTACCGCTAAAGACTTCTTACACTAAGTCCGGCGCCGTCGGAGCGCGCCCACCCCATGGACGACAAGATCCTCGAGTTCACCTCGCTGCTCCGACAAAACGGCTTGCGGGTGTCGATGGCGGAGCACATGGACACCTTCCACGCGCTCCAGCTCATTGGCGTCGAGAATCGCGTCCTGTTCAAGGATGCGCTGCGCGCGACCATGATCAAGCGCAGCGTCGACATCGCCCCGTACGACGAGCTGTTCGATCTCTATTTCACCGGGCTCGGCGAGATCATCAAGGCCAGTACCGAGGCGACGCAAGGGGCGATGAGCCTGAGCGACGCGCAGTTGCAGGCGTTGATGGACCAGCTCTCCCAGCTGCTGCAGGATATGGGCGTCGAGCTTTCGGAACTGGCGCAAGCGCTGCTCTCGAACAACACCGGCCAGTTGGAGAAGATGCTGCGCGAGGCGGCCGACCAGGCGCGCATCGGCCAGATCGAGCGATCGTTTCAGGAAGGGCGCTACGCCCACAGCTTGGCCCAGCAACTGGGTCTCGGCGATCTCACCCAGGAGCTCGAAGCCTTGCGCCAGCGCTTGGCGCAGGCCGGCCTCGATCCCGAACTCGCCGAGCAGTTGCAACGATTCCTCGAGCGCCGGCAGCAAGATCTCGGCGACATCATCAAGCGCGCCGTGCGGGCAGAGCTGGCGAAGCGGGATCAGTCGTTGCGCGAAAACGAGCGCATGCGCAGTCTGGCGGAGAAGAGCTTCTATTATCTCTCCGAAGACGAGATTCGACGCATGAAGGAAGCCGTCGCAAAGCTAGCCCAGCGGCTCAAGAACGTCGTCGCGATCCGCCGCCGACGCGCCAAGCGCGGCAAGTTCGACGTCAAGGACACCCTCCGCAAGAATCTCCAGTACGGCGGCGTGCCGTTCAAAATTCAATTGGACCGCAAGGTGCGCGACAAGCCGCAGGTCATCGTGCTGTGTGACGTGTCGGACTCCGTGCGCAACGTGTCGCGCTTCATGCTCCAGTTCGTGTACTCGTTGCAGGACCTGTACTCGCGGGTGCGCAGCTTCATCTTCGTCAGCGAGATCGGCGAGATCACCCACCTATTCGAGGAGCAGGAGATCAGCGAGGCCATCGATCAGGCGCTCACCGGTAACATCATCAACGTCTTTGCGCATTCGGACTTCGGTCGCGCCTTCCGTAGCTTCCATCGCGATCATCTCGCGGTGGTGAACAACAAGACGACGGTCATGATCCTCGGCGATGCGCGCAACAACTACAACCTCCCACACGAGTGGGTGCTGAAGGAGATGCAGGCGCGCGCCAAACAAGTCATCTGGCTCAATCCGGAGAACAAGATGACGTGGGGGTTCGGCGACAGCGAGATGGATCGCTACCTGCCGTTCTGCGATTTGGTCGAAGAGTGCCGTAACCTCAATCAACTCTACAAAGTCATCGATCATCTGGTCACCTAGTCGCGGAAAAAGGGATTGACCTCACCGAATCTTTCTGGGCAGAATGCCCACATCCGTGAGGGCTAGTGCATGGCGCGCGACGAAGCAGTGCTGATGAGTGTCGGCGGACTGACCCTCGACCCGGTCACGAAAACACCGATCGTCATCCTCAAGGATCCCGACAACAAATTGAATCTCCCGATCTGGATCGGTCTGCTCGAAGCCACGGCCATGGCGACTGAGTTGGAAGGGATCAAGATGGCGCGACCGATGACGCACGACCTGCTGCGCACCGTCATCGGCGAGTTGGGTGCAAGCGTCGAACGGGTCGAAATCACCGATCTCAAAGACAACACCTACTTCGCGGTGATTCATCTGCTGGTCGATGGCGGCAGCCGCCAAATCGACTCGCGTCCGAGCGACGCGATCTCGCTCGCGCTACGCACGAAAAGTCCGATCTACGTCGCCAAACACGTGCTCGAAACCTCCAGCGTGCTGCAGCAGATGGACGAATCCGCCGACACCAATCTTTCCAACGTCGCGCGTGACAAGTGGGGCGAGATTCTCGAAAAGATGACGCCCGACGACTTCAAGTACAAGATGTAGCGCGCCGAGCGCCGCCGGCCTCGACTCGTCCCTCCGCTTCCGGTATTTCCCTCGGCACCATGGCACACACGGCTCGTCTTCGACGCAAGGATCTCAAGCGTCCCGATGAATTTCTCACCCTGACCGGGCACGCACTCACGTGGGCGCGTGCCAATCAGCGCACCGTCACCATCATCGGCGGCACGGCGCTGGCGCTCCTCGTCGGCATCTCGGCTGCGATCAGTCTCCACCGTACCAA
This sequence comes from Binatia bacterium, assembly GCA_041477755.1. GTDB lineage: Bacteria > Desulfobacterota > Binatia > HRBIN30 > JACQVA1 > JACOST01. Next base: position 1,318 of record JBGOUW010000287.1, on the reverse strand, counting down.
GGATCGGGACGCCAACGCTGATCTGGGGCGGGCGATGATCGCGTACCGCGACGCCAAAGGGGCAGGGGGCGCCAATCAATTGAACGACGTAGCGCGCCGGTGGAGTTCTACGCCGGCCGGCGCTTTCGCCAAGTTGCTCGCCGCCAGTGTGGAGTTGCGACGCGACAACGCCGATAGCGCCCTCGTCAGTCTGCGCGAACTCGGCGACGACCGCAGCCTACCGTCGTATTTGACCCAGCAAGCCGTGCTCGGTGACGGCTATGCGCTGGAGGCGAAGAACCAGTGCGACCAAGCGATTGCGAAATATGCCGCCGCCGCCGCGATCGACGGGCCTTACATAGCTCAGGCGCTGCTCAGCCAGGCGCGCTGTCTGCAAACAACGGGGCAGGCCGACAAAGCGCACGAGCTGTACGAGCGCATTCGCAAGGACTTCCCGGAAATCGCAGCCCGCGAACTGATCGAGGGTAAGCTGCCCGCCAATCCATAAGGGGCGATTATGCCGTACTTGACACCAGCCCCCTGATGCGCTAGAATCCGGTTCATGAAGAAACGAACCGAGACGACCGAGCAGAAAACCACAACCCCTTCGATCACCCAGCGGTATCTCGACACGTACCTGGCCACCGACGACCAGTGTATGGAATTTCTGGTTGCGTCGCGCTGGCCGGACGGGGTTCACTGCCCGCGTTGCAACAGCGCGAAGGTCCACAAGCTGTCGAAGCCGTGGAAGTGGCAGTGTAAGCAGTGCGCGAAGAACGGCTACCGCTTCTCGCCGCTGGTTGGAACGATCTTCGAGAACACCAATGTCGGCATGTCGGTGTGGTTCAAAGTGATCTTCGCCATGTGCCACAGCAAGAAGGGCATCAGCGCGTTGCAGATTTACCGCATGGTCGGCGGCAAGTACCCGAACAAGAAAGGTGCGTACCGGACCGCGTGGTACATGTGCCACCGCATCCGTTGCGCGATGAAGGACCCGGAGTTCGCCAAGCTGCTCGGCGTTGTCGAAGTCGACGAGACGTACATCGGCGGCAAGGACCGCAACCGGCATTGGAGCAAGAAGAGCGCGCAGCAGCGCAAGGCGGACCCGCGCGGCCCGCTGGATGAAAAGATCGGCTTCGACAAGGTCGGTGTGGTTGGCGCTATCTCGCGCAAGGGCAACGTCGTGGCGCGCGTGATCGGCGGCGTTGATGCCCGCACGCTGGCCGGGTTCGTTCAGAACGTCGTGGATACCGAACGGGTCGAATTGCTCGCCACCGATGAGAAGCAAGACTATCGGTACGTCGACAAGGACATGCCCCACGAAGCTGTGAACCACAGC
>JBGOUW010000565.1:0-3218 GCA_041477755.1 Binatia bacterium | reverse complement strand
CAACGAGGTGGCGCGCGGCGCCGCGGCCGTCGTCCATTGAACGCAGTGGCGAGCGACGACGACGAGCAGGTACCGGAAACGGTCCTGCCAACAGACAAGTTCTATCACGGGCGCGTTCTGCGGCTTTCCAACGGCCGGCAAACCGGCGTAGTGCGTTCGCGCAGCGGCCGCGATATTCCGTTCACGTTCCAGCACGTCGTCATGCTCGGCGACAAGCGCCGCTTCGAAGACCTTCATGTTGGCACCGCCATCGGTTACGACGTGAGCTGGACCCAGCGCGGCCTCCGCGTCAGCGTGATGAAGATTTTGGATTGAGACGTGAAGCGTGAATCGTGAGTGGTGAGTGGTTGGAGGAAGCGGCACGTTCCGCCGACTCACGATTCACGTCTCACGTTCACAACGGCAACGACGTACGAAACAGGATGAATCGGCCCATGAACTCGCCGACGAGCACGGCGAGGATGGCGATGTAGAAGAGGCCGGTGGCAGCCATCGTCTGCGGCACTTTGAGTGTCTGCCAGATCATCCACGCCAAACCCGCCGACGCCAGCGGGCCGACCACGATGCGTACCGCCAGCAACGCGCTGTGATCCGTGAATAGGAGCGACACACGCTCTGCTGTCGCCGTGCCACCCACCACCGCCAGCAGGCCCGCGTTCAACACCATGAGTACGGCTTGCACGGCCAACATCGTGACGAAGAACCGCAGCATCGCATTGAATGGTTCGAGCGGGAGGTCGCGATCGATCAGATACCAGTGCCCGAGGAGCAGGCCGGTCAACACTCCACCGAGCAGCAGCGCGGAGGCGAGGAAGCTCAGCGGATAGAGCAACGTCTCCAGTGACAACGCGCCCGACAGCCGATAGAGCTGCGAACTAACGATCAGCGCCAGTGCCCCGGTCGACCACGTTGCCACGAACGCGCGCGCGCGCAACGCTACGCGCTCGCCCCACAGGCTGGCGAGATACGTCGCCGCCGAAACTATGAACGCCCACCACAGGACGGCCTCGATCCGATCGCCCGCGCTCGCAGTCGCGTGCGGATCGAACAGCAGGGCCGTCTTGCCGGCGGCGGCGATCAGGCCCACGAACAAGTAGACACCGGCACTCGACTTGAAGAAGCCGCGCTCGATCTGATGGAATGGTGGTATGCTCATTGCGAGAAAGCCACCGACAGCGAGCTGACCGAACACGAGCAGGAAACAGCGAGGGAACAAATCCATCGTGGCGGGCATGCTAAAGGACCACTCCGTGAGACACAAGGTGACCCGGCGCATCGTGACATGGTGCATCACCGCCGTGCTCGCGGTTCTCGCGACCGCAGCCTGCAACGCGCGCCGCGCGCCGCCGGCGGCGAACGCGCATCTGGTCGCGGGGGTTCCCTTCTTTCCGCAAGATCCGCATCAATGCGGCCCCGCGGCGCTCGCCGCGCTGGTGAGCTTCCTCGGCCAGCCCACTGCACCCGAATCGATCGCGCACGAAATCTACCAGCCAACGGTCGAGGGCACTTCGACGGCCGCCATGCTCGCCTACGGTGCGCGCCATCACTTGCCGATCGAGGCACGGCGCGGCACACTCGCCGAACTGCATCACGAGATCGACGCGGGACGTCCGATCGTCGCACTGCTCAGCCAGGGCCTGCTGACTCGTAGTTACCACTTCGTCGTCGTCACCGGGTACGACCCGGCCACCGGCGCGCTCTACGGCTACTCCGGCCGCGACGCGGATGCGCAATGGAGGGCGGACGACTTTTCGAAGCGCTGGGGCCGCGCCGACAATTGGGCGCTAGTGTGGGTCGGCGGCGAGCACACCGTCGCGCGGCCGGCGCCATACCACGGCACTGGCGAACAGCACCAAGCCGGCGCCGACGAAGGCGAATAGCTTCCCGCCGACTAGCACGATCTTGTAGAAGTCGACCTTGACGTCGGCGGCGGCCTGCGGATCGACGCCACGCATCAGCGGACGCAGCAGCTCGGCATTGGTGCGCGCGTCGAGTTCGGTGAACTCCTCGAAGTTGCCCAGCGCACCCGTCGTCGCCCCGGGCACAGCATCATCATATTCCGCCAGCCGATTGCGCGCCGCGATCCAGTTACCGATGCCAAGCACCAGCAACACCAACCCGATCGCGAAGGCGGGAGTCCGCAACAGCTTCATGCCGTGCGTATGCCACCCATCCGTTGGCCGTGCAAGGCCGCGTTCGCGCAGCCCGCGGTTGCGAGTCTGCCACGCGTGGGCTATCACGACAGCATCGGAAGCAGCGCCGCGCGCGCCGCCACGCGCATGAATCGGAGCCTCGCTCGTGCCTACTCGCAAGCTCGTTGACCGCATGCTGGCTGGCGACAAGGTCGCCTTGGCGAAGTTGATGACGCTGGTCGAAAACCGGCGGGCGGACACCGCGTTGGTCATGAGCTTGATCCACGAGCGCTGCGGCCACGCGTACACCATCGGCATCACGGGCCCACCCGGCGCCGGCAAATCGACGCTGGTCGACCGCATCGTGCGCGAGCTTCGCTCCGCTGGTCAGCGCGTCGGCATTCTTGCCGTCGATCCGTCGAGTCCGTTCTCCGGCGGCTCGGTGCTGGGGGACCGCATCCGCATGCAAAGTCACTTTCTTGATGACGGCGTCTTCATCCGCAGCCTGAGCAGTCGCGGCAGTCACGGCGGCGTGGCGCGGCCGACGCGCGATGTCGCGCGTTTGTTCGACGCCTTCGGCATGGACTTCATCTTGATCGAAACCGTCGGCGTCGGGCAGACCGAACTCGACGTGATGCGGCTGGCCGACACCACCGTGGTGGTGCTCGTCCCCGAAGCCGGCGACACGGTCCAGGCGATGAAGGCCGGGCTGCTGGAGATCGCCGACATTTTCGTCGTCAACAAAGCCGACCGCGACGGCGCAATGAAGATGCAAAGCGAGCTGGAGATGATGCTGCAGCTGCGGCCGACAACCGAGTGGACGGTGCCGGTGCTGCTGACGCAAGGCACCAGCGGCGACGGCGTCGCTGAATTGACCGCGCAGATCACGCGCCACCGCGAGTTTCTCACGCACACTGGCCGGGGGGTTGCGCGTGCCGTCGCCGGACGGCAGGAGGAATTCGTCGCCGTATTGCGCGAGGAGATCGTGCGCAGGATCGAGGGCGCGCTCGACAACGGTCGCTTCAGCGACCTGCTGCTGAAGATCAAGCGCGGCGAACTCGATCCCTACCGCGCCGCGCTTGAACT
>JBGOUW010000047.1:0-15094 GCA_041477755.1 Binatia bacterium | reverse complement strand
GGCACCGCCGCGCAGGATCTCTCCCAAGATTTCGAGCGGCAACTCAGTTGCCGGGAAGGCGACGATATTGAGCGCGACGATCGGGCGTGCGCCCATCGCGTACACGTCGCTCAACGCGGTGGCCGCGGCGATCTGGCCGTATGCATACGGGTCGTCGACCAGTGGCGTGATGTAGTCGACTGTTTGTACGATGGCGAGGTCAGGCGTCAGACGATACGCGGCGGCGTCGTCGCACGTTTCGGTGCCGACCAATAGGTTCGGGTCCGCCGGCGCGGCGGGCAGTTTACGCAGGATCTCAACGAGATCCTTTGGGCCGATTTTGCAGGCTCAACCCGCGCCGTGGCTGAACGAGGTGAGGCGAATACGCGCTCGATCGTCCATGCGCGCGTCTTACCACACGCGCATGGGCAACACGACGCGACGGGTGATCAGTCGGGTCCGGTCATCGACTCAGAAATCGCCGAACTCGGGCGGATGGTCTTCCTGGTACATCATGGAGATGATCCGCTTGCCGGGATTCTTGTGGTCATTGGTGACGGTCACGTTGAGGATCGTGTTCCCCTTCTTGAAGCCAAGGAAGGATTGCTCCTTACCCTGATAGTTCTGTTCTATAACCCAGCCCTTGGCGCGGAGATCCTTCTCGTAAAATTCGTAGATGTCCTTGCGCTCCTGCTGCGCGCGGATGATCACGGCTTTGGCGTCGGCTGGCAGCTTGTGGATGTCGCCGACTTCAAATCCCTCCATCATCGGCACGTCGGTCGGGAAATCTGGCGGCAACTGCCCAGCTTCGGTCACGGGTGTCGGGCTGGCGGCGTCGGCTTGCGGTCGAGTCGGCGGCATGGTGGGCGGCGCCGCCATCGTTGGGGCGTGCAGCGTCGGGCGCGAGCTGGCGAAACCGGTGCCGTGGCCCGCCGGCGTCGGGGCCTTGGCGATATCTTCCACTTGCTTGTGACACGTACACGAGCTGATGAGGCTGCCCAAAAACAGCAACGGGAGCCAGTGATTCATACGACCCATGGAACCTACTCCTCCTCCGGGCAACGCGCGCGGATTATTCCCGAAATCGCCGCGCAAGAGAAGGCGGCAGGCGACGTTTGTCTCGCCGTATACCGCTGTTGGCACGCTGGGCGATTGTTGCTACGGTCACGCCCCGATGATTCGCTCCCTACCGACGCTGGCGCCATTCAGGCTATTCAACACGCCCGCCAGACAATGAGGGTCCGCTAGTGGCTGACGTGCGCTTTTGCGTCCAGTGCGGCGCCAAACTGGTTGCCGAGGCGAACTTCTGCGTCGAGTGCGGTACGAAGGTGCCCGGTGCGAAGCGCGCGCCCGGTACCGGCTTCACGCTCGGACGCTACGCGCCGATCGTTGTGGTCGGCTCCGTGTTGCTGATCGCCGGTGGCGCGGTATCGATCGGGCTGTTGAACCCGAAGGCTCCGCCCTCCGTACCGCCACATGAGTCCTCGGCTGCGGCTGCAGGAGCGCCGGCCACCGCTGGCGGCGCTGCGCCCGGCGGTGCCCCACAGAATGTCGGTGGCACGATGCCCGAGGGCCATCCGCCGGTGCAGATTCCCGACGACGTCAAGCAAACCATTCGTGACATGGCCAAGGCCGCGGAGGCGCAGCCGGACAACGTGGCGATGTGGAAACAGTTGGCCGAGGTACAGTACCGAGCTGGGCAAGTCGACGCGAGCTATCTCCCCGAGGCTCAGCTGTCGTTCCAACACGTCCTCGATAAGGAGCCCGACAACATCGACGCGCTTCGCGATCTCGGCAACATTGCTTTCGATCGCGAACAGCCCGAGAAGGCGATCGAGTACTACCGACGCTATTTGACGGTGAAACCCGACGATCAGATGGTGCAGACCGATCTTGCCACTATGCAACTGGCGGCCGGCAAGATCGATGAGGCGATAGCGAATTACCAAAAGATCCTCACCGCCGACCCTAAGTTCTTTCAAGCCCAGTTTAACCTTGGCCTCGCGTATCATCGCGCGGGCCGGTCGGGCGAAGCGGTCGCGGCATTGCAGAAAGCGCGCGAGCTTGCCAGCGACGAGCGCGCGCGCAAACAGGTCGAGCAAGTCCTGGCCCGCATGTCCGGTGCAGGGGGCGCTCCTGCGGCCGGCAGCGGAGCGGAAGCAGCTGACACACTGCGAGCCGGCATCGAAAAATTCTTCCGCACTCACCAGATCATCGCGGCGAAACTCGATCGCTTCGATTGGGACGGCGATCGCTCGGTGCGGGTCATGCTGCACGACTTCCCGATGACTGCGATGCCCGAGTTCGTCCGCAAACAACTCGGCGATCGCATCCGTGGCCAAATCAAAGAACAGAAAACCGCGCACCAGGTGAGCGAGCCCGTGCAAGTCCTACTCGTCGACAGCGCCACCGGCGAAACGATGGAGACCATCAGCGAGTGAGGTCGTGTTTCGTGCTCGTGAATCGTGCTCGGGGAACGGATCGGCGCTCGTCGGCGGCGGTACGAACACGAATCACGAACACGAGCCACGTCCTTTCCCGTTCCTTCTTCGCCCGTGATGCCGTCACCCTGGCCAAGGCGTTGCTCGGCACCATCCTCGTGCATGAAACCTCCGACGGTCTCACCAGTGGGCGCATTGTCGAAGTCGAAGCGTACCGCGGTCCCGAAGATCGTGCCGCGCACTCGTATGGCGGTCGCCGCACGCCGCGCAACGAGGTGATGTACGGGCCGCCGGGGCACGCCTACGTCTACTTCGTTTACGGCATGCACTACTGCTGCAACGTGGTGGCCGCGGCGGTCGATGTGCCGGAAGCAATTCTGATCCGTGCGCTCGAGCCACTCGACGGCGTTGACCTTATGCGTGCCCGCCGCGGTGTTGATGAGCGCACGCCGGTCGCGGCGCTGGCGCGCGGCCCTGCAAACCTGTGCCGCGCCATGGGCATCGATCGGGCCGCAAACGGCGCGGATCTGCTCGTTGGTCCGCTGCGCGTTGTGCGCGGTCGACGGGTTCCGCCCGCCCGCATTGCTGCCGCGCCGCGCGTCGGCGTCGACTACGCCGGCCCTCATGCGCGCCGCCTGTGGCGCTTCTACGATGGCGCCAGCGATGCAGTGTCGGCCCGACGCCGGCGTTGAAGACGCTTCTCCGGTTTCTTCTTCGATGGCGTAGAAGTCCTGTGCCGGCGTTTCCCCTAGACCGCCGCGTGCGTTCAATTGCTTTACCGTCTGCTCACCCCTAGAATCCGGGCAGCTTTGAAGGAGTCTGCGTGAGCGATACCCCCTACTATCTTCCGGTCGGCGATGAAGTCGCCATCTTCTCCGCCGCCTATGCGTGTCGCTTGCCGGTGCTGCTCAAAGGCCCCACAGGTTGCGGCAAGACGCGCTTCGTCGAGCACATGGCGCACACGCTGCGCGGCAATGCCACCAACGGAGCGAGCGAGGCCGTCGGCGATCTCATCACCGTCGCCTGTCACGAAGACCTCACCGGCAGCGACCTCGTCGGCCGCTACCTCATCAAGGGTGACGAAACGGTGTGGATCGACGGTCCACTCACGCAAGCGGTGAAGTTCGGCACCATCTGCTACCTCGACGAGATCGTCGAGGCGCGCAAGGACACCATCGTGCTCATTCACCCACTCACGGATCATCGCCGTATTCTGCCGATCGACAAGAAGGGCGAGATCATCGAGGCCCATCCCGACTTCCTGCTCGTGATCTCTTACAACCCGGGCTACCAGAGCGTGCTCAAGGATCTGAAGCACTCCACCCGCCAGCGCTTCGTGACCATCGATTTCGATTACCCGCCGCGCGACAAGGAGGCGCAGATCATCGCGCACGAGAGCGGCCTGGCGATCGAGCAAGCGATGGAGCTGGCGAAGCTGGGTGAGAAGGTGCGCCACCTCAAAGCGACCGGCCTGGAAGAAGGCGTCAGCACGCGCCTGCTGATTTACGCCGCGCAACTCATCCGCAAGGGGGTCTCGCCGCGCCGCGCCTGCGGCGTCGCCGTGAGCAAGTCGCTCACCGACGATCAGGAAAGCCAGCGCGCAATCGAGGAGCTGGCCGCGGCGATCTTTCCGTGAGGAAGTAGGCAGTATGCAGAATGCAGTAGGCAGACTCCGGACTTCTGACTCCTGACTCCGAACTGCCTACGGCCCTCTGCCTACTGCGTACTGAATCCATGCGTCAGCTCTGGTACGAGACCCATCTGCTCGACGATCCCGCGGGCAAGGTGGCGCGACAACGCGCGGTCGCGCTCGGCCCTGCGGTTCACGACGAGCTGCTCGCTATTGGCGACCGGCTCGCGCACGAGTCGGCCACTCTCGCACAGCGGTTCTACCTCCACGCGCCCGACGCGTATCGCGCCTTCGGCGGCGACTTTGCGCGCTGGGTGGCGCTCGGCGAAGGCCTCGCCACGCGCGAGCCAATGGTGCGCGAAGGCGCGGTGGCCTACTTCGACCTTGCCGTTGTCGACGCGGCGGCACTCGGGCTCGACGCGCTCGAACGGTGGATTCGGGTGGGTGGAACGATCGCGGCCGTGTCGCGTAAATTGGCGGCAATATTCTTCGAGACGACGGCGCCGCTGCTGGCGCGAATCGATTTGGCGAAGCTCGACGCCTGGGCGGCGATCGCGGTGCGGTTGCACACCCAACACGGCTGGCACGGGGAGTTTCTCGCCCAAGCCTATCTGCGCGCGGCCGAGTGGGCGTTGCCGGTGTTCAACGCGGAGCAATACTCACTGTGGGCCGGACTCGGTGCGACGCTGCGCCGGGTGGTGAAGGAAGCGGAGTTCTTCGCCGAACTCCCGGCCGGCGTGCGTCGCTGGTCCGATTCCGACCGCTCCGCGTGGCTGCGTTGCGCCCTCACTCTGGCGGTCGATGCGCCGAAGACGGCCAGCGTGTTCTATCGCGCCCTGCCGCGGACGCTGCGGCGCGTGTCGGCCGCCAACCGCAGTCAGTTGCTCGCGGCCCTGCAGACGGCGAGCCGCGCGATCGCCGGCTCGATCGAGGAGTTGCTGCCCGTGTTGGGCGCGGTGGTTCTCGATGTGCCGGCGAGCGATCGCGCGCGCGCGCTCGCGTTGGCGCAGCGAGTGGCGGATGTCTTCCCGCGCGCAACTGCCGCGCTGTTGCGCAGCCTGCCGAAGGCGTACGAGGAAACCAACGCCGACGGAGTCAGCAAGTGGGTCGAACGCGGGCTGGCGATTGCCAGCGAAAACGGCGACGCCGGGCTGGCGTACTTCGCCCTCGAATCGCGCACGAGTTTGAAGTTGCTGCGCGCCGACTCCACCGGCGTCGCATTGGAGGAAGTGCAGGGCGTCCTGCGCAAACTGATCCAGATGCTGAGCGGCGAGCCGGCCAGCCTCCGGACCGTCGCCGCAGGTTTCTCGCTGCGCCCGCCGCTGGAAGAATTTCCCGCCGAGAATGAAGTGGCGTTGCCGCTGCGCATTGATCGCTTGTCGACCCACGAAGACAACACGCGCCTCTATCGGGTGGTCGCGGCAGGCCTGGCCGGCCGCCGCGAGTTCGGCAGCTACGACGCCGTTCCCGATGAGTCGAATCCCGACACCGGCCTGGCCGCGTATCTGCAGCACGACGATCGCCCACCTTTGCTCGAAGAGCTGTTCTTGGTGGCTGATGGCTATCGCGTCGCGCGCCGCGTGATGGCGGAGTATCCCGGCCTGGCAGCGGAGATCCGCTGGGCGAGCACGCGCATGCTCGAGGTGTGGAGCAACCCGAGCGCGCCGCCACCCGATGGGCCGGTGATTCTCGATGCGACGTTGGCGCTGGCGTTGAGTGAGTCGGCCGACGCGGTGCCGCCCGAGTGGCTGCACAGCGTCGCATCGGTCGTGCTGCCGTGCCTCGCACCGCTGGGTGCGCCCGGCGCCACCGCCACCGATGCGCTGCGGGTCGCCGAGACACTGACCGCGCAATTGCTTGATCCCAACGCGCCGCGTCGTCTCCGGCAAGATCAATTCGAGTTCGGTGGGCTGTTGCTCGATAAGCTGACGGGCGAAACCATCCTCGATCCCTACGACGATGACGACACGCCGCTGCCGCCGGATGCCGAAGCGCCGCGCGTCCCGGTGGCGACGATGCCGGAAGCCGACGCCACGCTGCCCGAGGACATGCGCTTCCAACTCGACCACTCGCCCGACGATATGCCGGCGGGCGCACAGCCGCTCTCGCTCGACGAGCTGCGCCGGCTGCTCGAACAGGGCGCGGATCTCAAGATCAAGCAGGGCACCGGCGAAGACACCGACGGCATCGGGCTCTACATCACCGACCTGATGGGCAAGATTCCTTCGGCGCAACTCGACGAGCTGCGCCGCCTGCTGGCGAATCAGGAGCGCGGCAAAGGTAGCGTGCGTCGCTGGCTGGAAGATCGCGCGGCGGGTCCGAGTTTCCTCTACGACGAGTGGGACTACCACATCAGCGATTACCGGGCGCGCTGGTGTCGCTTGCGCGAGCTGAGTCCGGAAAGCGACGGCGGTGAGTTCTTCAACGATACCCTCAGCGAGTACGCCGCGATGATTCCGGGTATCCGCCAGCAGTTCCAGAAAATCCGTCCCGAGATGTATCGCGTCGTGCGCGGCCTCGAAGACGGCGAGGACTTCGACCTCAACGCCGCGGTCAGCGCGCGCGTCGAGGTCAAGGCACGCCGCTCGCCATCGAGCAAGCTCTACGTCGCGCGCAAGCGCGAGGAGCGCGACGTGGCGACGCTGTTCCTGCTCGACATGAGCGCGTCGACCGACGAGCCGCTCGAGCAGCCGCCGAAGGTCTACCCGCCTGACGACGACGATGGGAAAGGCGCCGTGCGCGGCCGCACGCCCCAGCCGCCGATGCGTCGCATCATCGATGTCACCAAGGAAGCGCTGGTGATCATGGCCCAGGCGCTCGAAGAGATCGGCGACGCCTATGCGGTCTACGGCTTCTCGGGTCAGGGGCGCGACAACGTCGAGTTCTATCTGGTGAAGTCGTTTTCGGAGAACCTCAACTCTGCGGTGAAGGGGCGCATCGGCGGCATCGAGCCCAAGCGCAGCACCCGCATGGGCACCGCGCTCCGCCACGCGACCGAGAAGATGAATGCGATCAACTCGCGCTCGAAGCATCTCATCCTACTCAGCGACGGCTTTCCGCAAGACTTCGACTACGGCCAAGATCGACGCAGCAATGTCTACGGTATCCGCGATACCACCGTCGCGTTGCGCGAGACCGAGGCCGCCGGCATCACGCCCTTCTGCATCACCGTCGACCGCGGTGGGCACGACTACCTGCGCCAGATGTGCGACGAGTCGCGCTATCTGGTGCTCGAAGACATCGCCACGTTGCCGCGTGAGTTGCCGAAGATCTATCAACGCATCGTGAGGGCGTGAATCGTGAGTCGTGGGTCGTGTTGGCAGGGCGCATCTTGATGAGAGATAGATACTCCGCGTTGATGCGAGTCACGAGCACGAGCCACGAATCACGAGTCACGATGTCACGATCATGAGTTTACGCGGAAAAGCCGCGGCCATCGGCATCGCCGAAATGCGGCCGTTCAAGGACATGGGCGGGTTGACGCCGCTGGCGATCATGGCGCGCATGGCGCGCGCAGCGATCGCCGACGCCGGACTGGAGCCGCGCGACATCGACGGGCTGCTGTGTGGCGTGCCGGTGGGCGATACCGGCATGATCTATCCCGGCTCGGTGGTCGAGTATCTCGGGTTGTCGGTGGGCTACCTCGACGTGGTCGACATTGGCGGCGCCAGCAGCGCCGGCATGATGTGGCGCGCCGCCGCGGCGATCGACGCCGGGATGTGCCACACCGTGCTGTGCGTAGCCGGCGACACGTTTGGGCGCGTGCCGGGATCGCATTGGCCGGCGATCTCGCTGACCCGCGAGTTCGAAGCGCCCTACGGTCCGGCCGCCGCCAACACCGGCTATGCGCTGATCGCGCAGCGACACATGTTCGAATACGGCACCACACCCGAGCAGCTCGCCAAGATCGCCGTCGATCAACGCACCAACGCGCTCAAGAATCCCAACGCGTTGTTCGGCGCGACGCCGATCACCGTTGACGACGTGCTGCGCTCGCCGCTGATCGTCGATCCGCTGCATCTCTTGGAAATCGTCAAGCCCTGTACCGGAGGCGCGGCGTACATCATGACCGGAAAGGACCGAGCGATGCGCGCCCCGCACCCCCCTGTGTGGCTGCTCGGCGCCGGCGAACACTGCCGCCACTCCAACATCACCTACTCGCGCGACATCACAACCTCGCCGATCAGTGTCAGCGCGCCGGCCGCCTTTGCAATGGCGGGGCTGACGCCGCGCGACATGCACTTCGTGCAACCGTACGATTGCTACACCATCACCGTCTGTATCACGCTGGAGGATGCCGGCTTCTGCCAGAAGGGTCAGGGCGGCGGGTTCGTCGCGGAACACGATCTGACTTACGCCGGCGACCTGCCGTGCAACACCCACGGTGGACAATTGTCGTGTGGACAACCGGGGCTCGCCGGCGGCATGACCCACGTGATCGAAGCCATCCGGCAGCTCATGGGCCGCGGCGGTGAACGGCAAGTCCGCAATGCGCAGGTCGGCTTCGTCAATGGCAACGGCGGCATCATGAGCGAGCAGTGCTCGTTGGTGCTGAGTCGTGAGTCGAATCGTGAGTCGTGATCGTATGAGAAGGAAGATGGAACGATGACTCCCACGGACGATTCACGAGTCATGAGCACGAGCCACGACCAGTACCAGAAACCACTGCCCACGCCGTCGCCGGATTCGCGGCCATTCTGGGACGCGGCGAAGCGCCACGAGCTGCACTTACCGCGCTGCCGTGACTGCGACCATTTCTTCTTCTACCCGCGGCACCTCTGTCCACAGTGTCTGGGTTCGAATCTCGAATGGCAACGGGTGTCGGGCAACGGCACGGTGTATTCGTTCACTGTCGTGCGGCGGCCGCCCAACAAGCTATTCGTCGATGTGCCCTACGTGCTCGCGATCGTCGAACTTGTCGAAGGTCCGCGCCTGACGACCAACATCGTCGGCTGTGCACCCCAAGCAGTCCGCTGCGGCTCGCCGGTCACCGTCGTCTTCGAAGACGTCACACCCGAGACGACGTTGGTAAAATTCCGGCCGCTGCCCTGATCCCAGACGCCCGCAGTGTCGCGCGCTCGGCACTTGAGCACTGGCCACTAACCGCGGTACTGCTGTTCGGGCTTGACGAACCATGGCTGACTTTCTCGCAGACACCGCTATCGAGATCATCGCGGGCGAATCCGATCGTTACCGCGCCGAGCTGTCGCCGAAGTGGGCCGTGTGGGGGCCGAACGGCGGCTACCTGGCCGCGATCGCGCTGCGCGCGGCGATGGCGCGCAGCCGCGCCTCGCGTCCGGCGAGCTTTCATTGCCACTTTCTCGCGGTGGGCGAGTTCGCCCCGGTCGATGTGCGCGTCGTCTCGGTCGGCGGCGGCAAGCGTGCCGAGTCGTTGCGCGTGGAGATAGTGCAGCACGACCGGCTCCTGCTGGCTGCCACCGTCTGGATGGTCGACGATGGACTGCGGGGATACCAGCACGACTTCGGCGCAGCGCCACAGGTCCCCGGTCCGCACGCGCTGCGCGGCTACCAGGATCTCGCCGAGGAGTACGACCAGTGGTACCCGATCTGGCGCAGCATGGAGGGGCGCCCGGTCCGTTGGCGCCAACCGCCCGGGCGACCGGAGTCGCAGACGTGGTTGCGTTTCACCGACACTCCGATTCCGGATCGTCAGGCCGACGCGTTGCGCCAGCTTTTCTGGCTCGACTTCCCCGGTTGGAACGCCACCATCGCGGCGCACGAATGGCCGTTTCCATTTCTCACTCCGAACCTCGACCTGATGGTTCAATTTCACCGCTTCGCGCCAAACGAGACATGGATGCTCGCTGACGGCGTCTGCCTGGTCGCGGAGGACGGACTGGTCGGCTGCGTCTCCCGTCTGTGGAGCGAGGACGGGAAGCTGCTGGCAACCGGCACGTCGAAACACATGAGCCGCCCCAACCCGCAGTACGAGCAGGAGCTGCAGCGCGCTCGCGAGATGGGGCTTATCCCGCCGAAGGAATGAAGGGACGAAGCTTGGGTGAGCGTGGGCGAGATTGAGATTGACCAACTTGGTCATCCGGGCCACACTGCGGCAAATGAAGCAGATCAATGTGGCGCAAGCCAAGGCGCAACTCCCGGAACTCATCGAACGCGCGGCCAAGGGAGAAGTGATCGTGGTCGCGCGCGCGGGAAAGCCGCGCGCGAAGATCGTCGCTCTTGGGGCGAACGATCGCACGTTGCGCAAGCCCGGGAAGGGTAAGGGACGCTTTCGCCTGAAGAAGGGCTTTGACGAGCCGCTTCCAGAGGACGTCCTCCGCCTCTTCGAGGGGAGAACCCGCAAGTGAAGCTGCTGCTCGATACGCACACTCTGGTGTGGTGGGACTCGGGCGAGCTGCCGCGCCCGGTTTCGCGCCGGATCGAAAGTGCCGAGGTGGTCTTCGTCAGCGCAGTCGTGGCATGGGAGATCGCGATCAAGAGTGGCCTTGGGCGCATCGTCGCGAAGGCGCCCGTCGAAGCGGTGCTGGAGGACTATGGCTTTCTCGAGCTTGCGGTGTCGATTCGCCACGCCGATAAAGTCCGAACGCTCCCGCTGCACCACCGTGATCCATTTGATCGACTGCTCGTGGCGCAGGCGCTCGTCGAGGACCTGGTGATCGTGTCCGCCGATCGGCTCCTGCGAGAGTACAAGGCGCCCATCGTGTGGGACTGAAGAGTCGCTCCCTGCCCCACTCTCGGCCGAGGGTGACGCCCGCATTCCAGAGCGCCCCATCATGAAGGGAGCGTTGCGATGAATTTGCAGAGGGGCATTGGGAGATCGATAGTGGCAGTCGGCGCGCTCGCGGTAAGCTTTATGCCGGTTACCGTCAACGCCGGCGATTCGGCGCAGTCCAAGGCGAAGGCTCCAACTGCCAAGGTCCAGCAGCCACCACGCAATCCCGCCGACAAGGCACCCGACGCCGCCAGAAATCCGCACTCAGGAGTGTGCCATTCTTCTGATTGTCCCGGGTGCAAGTACACCTGTACGTATATGGGTGGTGGTTGTCTCTGCATCGATAAAGGAAGCTGACAACCCGCGCTCGGGCTTGCCGCGAGCGAAATAGACCCTTCTCAGGGTCGCGTCTTGTGTGGAGCAGATGCGGGGGTATGCTCCCTCCTGCATTCGACTGAATTTGGAACCGGACAAGAAGGAGGTAGCGATGGCCAAGACAATCCCCGCAGCTTTTTTGGATCTCACGAAGAAGAAGGCGCTCGCGCATCTGGCGACGGTGATGCCCGACGGCAGTCCGCAAGTCTCGCCGGTGTGGTTCGACTACGACGGGCGTCGCATCCGGGTGAACTCGGCGCGCGACCGCGTGAAGGACAAGAACATGGAACGCGACCGCCGCGTCGCGCTCTCCGTCGTCGATCCCGACAACGCCTACCGCTGCGTGATGATTCGCGGCAAAGTGGTGGACATCACCGAGACCGGCGCCGATGCGCACATCGACGCGCTCGCCAAGACGTACCTCGACATGGACGCGTATCCATTTCGTCGTCCCGGCGAACACCGCGTCATCTACGTGATTGAACCGACCCAGGTGTCGGTGATGCCATAGAGACCGCGGCACTCTTCAGGAGGCATGCATGAAACGAAAAGCGTCTGCGGTCTGGAATGGTGCGCTCAAGGACGGCAAGGGCAACCTATCGACGGACAGCGGCGTGCTCTCCGCGACGCCGTACTCGTTCAGCACTCGATTCGAGGACGGCAAGGGAACGAATCCGGAGGAGCTGATTGCCGCGGCGCACGCGGGCTGCTTCACCATGGCGTTGTCGGCGCAGCTTGGAAATGCCGGGCTCGTTCCCGATACGCTGCGCACCACGGCCACGTTGACGATGGAGAAGCTGGACGCCGGGTGGACGGTGACGGCCATTCACCTCGACGTGAGCGCGAAAGTCCCCGGCGCAACCCAAGCGGCATTCGACACCGCGGCCGGCGCCGCTAAGTCGGGCTGCCCGATCTCGCGCTTGCTGAACGCGACCATCACGATGGCCGCCACGCTCGCATCGTAAAGGAGGCGCGGTGGCCGCCGCACCCGGCTTGCCTCCAACGTCAGTTCACCGCCTCTCGGAGCACCTCGGCCTGCAGGTGTGCGATCTTCCATTTGCGGCAGTGATCGAATACGCGATCGAACGTAGTTGGACGCGCAATTCTTTCGATCGCATCATCGTGGGCCAGGCAACGCTGAACGACAGCGCCCTGCTGACCAAGGACAGAACCATTCGCCACCACTACGGCAACGCTGTCTGGTGACGGGTCGAACGAGAACAAGGCGGTCGCAGGTACTGGGCGCTTCAGGCGCGAATCGTCATAGTCCCGCTTCGCCAGCTCCACTGAGTGTCCCTCTGTGCCTCGGTGATTCACTTTCGATTTCTCTGGCCAACCCCGGGGCGGTTCGTTGTCAGATCAGATTGAATCAGATACCGTGGCGTCGATGAAAACACTTTCCGTCACCGAAGTGGCCCGCAACTTCAGCGCCGTGGTCGATACCATTGAGCGTGACCAAGAGGAGATCGTGCTCGTCCGTAACCGCCGGCAGGTGGCTCGGCTAGTTCCGGAAGCAGCGCGACAGGATGCGATGGAAGTATTTGGTGACCTCTACCGAACGCTCGACGACACGGCGGCGCACGCGTTGTCGGCGGCTGTGTCATCCCATCGGAAGAGCCGGCGGGGTCGAGTCTCCGAGCTGAAGAACCTGTGGGCTGGTTGATCGACACGAGCATCTGGATCGCGGTCGAGCGCGGGACGCTCGGCGCCGCAGACATTCACGCCATCACCCGGCAGGAGCCCGAGTTGTCCCCTCCGATCTCTGCTCTTCCGGCGCAGGCATATCAGCCAATAGGCGGGAATCGTTTAACGGCGTTGCAGTCGTTGTCGACGTTGTTCAATTCATAGAACTTCGAATGATGGCGGCCAGCGCCTCGCGGCAAGTTTCTGGTCCCGCGTCCATGGGGAGAGCCAGTGAGTCGATCCGTAGGCTTCTTCCGCCGACGGTTGTTGACAGCAAGTCGCGGTGGGCAATGCGGGTGTCCATTGAGGTCGGGTACACCAGCGACACGCGGTCCGCGTCGAAGGCGACCGCGTACGCGCACATCTGAAATCGGTCGATTCGACTCTCGTCGGCGAACTCGCGCTTGTACTTCGCGTCCAGCACCCACCGAGCGCCAGGTCGCTGCACGATTACATCTGCGGTCAACCAACGCTTCCGATCGTCGCGGCCGGCGGGATCGTCCCAACGTCGCGTGCGCTGGTCCACTCGACGCCAACCGGTTTCGCTGGCCAGTTCGTCGAACATTCGCCGCAACGCCCGCTCCCACACGGCCGCCAGTGGCAACGTGAACGCCTGGCCACCCATGTGTGATACCGGGTCCAACCTCGCTCCGATCAGGATCAGGCGCGCCAATTGCAGCGCCTCACAGTAGCCCGGCGGACTAGCCCACTGAGCCGCGGTGACAGCGGAAGCCGGATCATCGATGTCGCGCCGGATAGATGCCCACTGCTCACGCAGTCGCGCCATGCGTCGGCAGTCATCGTCGCGACCGTCGGCCAGCAACACGGGCAGCCGGTCCAGTGCGAGCGCCAACACGATGTTAAACGTTGTGTCGAGCGTTCGCAGCCGCTGAATTTGCGGCACGCACGGCAAGCGGTGTAGCCTCCTCGCCAGCGTCGTGGTCACGATCCGACCGCGAATCGCCGGCTCGTCCCACGCGACCGCCACGAAGTCCTTGCGTACATGCCGCCGCGTGACGTGTTCGAGCGCATACAGGAACAGCCTCGCGATGCACTTGTGCCAGTCGTCATCACGCCAGTTGTCGCCAACGGCCACGCCTGCGTCGTGTAGCCACGACGTCAGTCGCGGAAACTCGCCGAGATAGGCCAGCCACTCCAGCAGCATCAGGCTGGGAATCTTGGAGCGAACAATCAGCCGCCGCCCGGTGGGCAGCACGACGAGCCCGACGCACGTCGCACCGGAGATTATGACCCGGTCGCCGTGTACGTCGAGTTGAATCACTCTGCGATTGGCCTGCGTTTCGAGCGCCGACCAGTCGTCGTCGAGCGTGCGGCGGGAACCGATCCACGCCAGCGAGCCGCTGCTGCCGACTTCGAAGCAAACGATGTCCTCAGGCGGACGGCTGAGCATCGGCCGACTCCGAGGCAGCGACTCGCCCGTCGACACAATGCAACAGCAGGTCAGAAATCTTCTGCAGCAACTCTGCGTCGGCTTTTCCGAATTGCATGGTCAACAGCTCCCGGAGGTACGGCAGCACGCTGAACCGCACGATTTGCCGCAGTTGTTTTTCGCTCAATGGTATGTCGAGCTTCGGCGATGCCTCGTCGTCCTCGGCCGTACGTTGCAGCATGAACAACGCGTGGCCGATTTGCTGTTCGGGCGGAATCCCATGCTCGGCCAGCAGTTCGTTGCATCGAACCAGCGCCGTCGCCCCGAAGCCAATGGGGTTGTTCCCCGGGCGTTTCAGCCAGCGATCGAGCGTCTCGGGCTGCGGATGCAGATCGAGCCATAGGAACCGCCTCCGCAACGCCAGATCCAGGCGGCCGATCGAACGGTCGGCGCTGTTCATCGTCCCGATGATGAATAGGTTGCTGGGAAAAACAAAGTTGCGGCCCGACAGCAGTCGCACCGTGGTGCCGCGATACTCCAGGAGTTGCAACAACTCGCCCAACACGGCCGCCGTATCGCAGCGGTTTATCTCGTCCAACACCAACACGTGTCGGGCTTTGGCGTCGTAATCCTTCAGCCCCTCGACCCACTCCAGGAAGAATCCCAGCCGCGATTCGAACGCCAACGATCCGTCCTTGGAAACTGGCTTGAGTCCCTCAAAAAAATCTTCGTAAGCCCAGTTCGCGTGCATGTACAGAACGTCAAAGCTGCCTTGCGATTGGCCTTGGCGTTGGCGGACGAAATAGCGGGCGAACTGTCGCGCGACGTACGTCTTGGATGTACCGGGCGGGCCGACGAGAATCGCCTGCTGCTTGGCCCAAAGGGCGTCTTGCAGCTCGTTGAGG
>JBGOUW010000190.1:0-8701 GCA_041477755.1 Binatia bacterium | reverse complement strand
CCACCGGCGCCACCGGCGTGCGCATGCTGTACGAGAACTACAAGCAGTTGCAAGGCAAGGCCGACAAGCGGCAGGTGAAGAACGCCACCGTTGCGCTCAGCCACAACATCGGTGGCGCCCCGCAGACCTGCGGCATGACCATCATCGGGATGCCGTGACGGACAGTCGATAGTCGAAAGCTCAAAGTCTAAAGTTGCCGTGACGCTCGGCCCGAGTGTCCAGCTGTTCCCATTTCGCCCGTTCAGTGATTTCGACATTCAGTGATTTCGCCCTTGTGAACCGCGTGGCGCTCGCGCTATGGTTCGCGCGCTTCACGTCCGGCAGAGGGAAATCAGTTCCAAGTTGAGCCGTTCGTTGGTTTGCTGCGCCCTCGTGTGCGCACGGAACAAGGAGGCCCTTCCATGGCGACTACCCGCAAGGCCGCTAAGCGGCCGGTGCGACTTCCGGTTGTTCCCGATCACCTCGACTTGCGCGATCGGCTCTATCTTCCGTCGGTTCGCGAAGCACCTCCGCCAACGCACAATTCCTTGCGCAACGCCAAGATTCCGGTCCTCAACCAACACGACACCAATGCCTGTACGGGATTCAGCCTCGCCAGCGTCGTGAACTATCTGCTGCTGCGGGCGCAGCGTGAGAAAGAGTCTCCGGTGTCGCCGTTCATGCTCTACTCCATGGCTCGCCGCTATGACGAGTTTTCCGGACCGCAGACGGCGGATACCGGATCGAGCCTGCGCGGGGGCATGAAGGGCTGGTACAAGCACGGCGTGTGCGGGCAGCGCTTCTGGTCGGCCCTGAACCCTCCGGCGGCGCCGAAGTTCGAGGAGGACTGGTGGCCCGACGCGGCCAAGCGGCCGCTCGGCGCGTACTATCGCGTTGACACCCGTTCGGCGACGGACATGCAAATGGCACTCGCGGAGGTTGGGGTTCTCTATGCAAGCGCGGTTTGCCACGCGGGCTGGGATGAGGGATCGGACCTCACCGCCGATCGCCGTAAAGGTTGGTTCATCCCGCCCAAGAAGGCCGGTCCCGAGGACGGCGGTCACGCCTTCGCCATCGTCGGGTACGACGCGCGTGGGTTTCTGATTCTGAACTCGTGGGGCACCGATTGGGGCGACAATGGGTTGGCGACGCTGACGTACGAAGACTGGCTCGACAACGCCATGGACTGCTGGGTGGCGCAGCTGGGCGTCGTCACCGAGCAGTATGTCGCAGTCGCGCAGGCGCCTTCCCTGCGCACCAATGCCCAGAAGCGGGTCACGTTGGCCTCCGATACCGTGCTGCGCAACCGGGAGATCTCTCCGTTCATCATCGACATGGAGAACAACGGCCAGTTGAGTCGGACCGGCGATTTCAGCACGGAGAGAAGCGATCTCGATGCGCTGGTGACGGACCATCTGACGCACTTCCGCGACCACTGGAAGCTCGGCAACAAAGTCATCGACGTCGCGATCTACGCCCACGGCGGACTCACCGGAGAAGGAACCGCCGCGGCGACCGCAGCAAAGTGGATTCCGGCCCTCTACGACGCCAAGATCTTCCCGATCTTCCTGATGTGGGAGACCGACTTGTGGTCGACGGTCAAAGGTCGTTGCAGCGACCTGGTCGCAGCGTTGCTGCAGGAACCGCGACCGACCGGCGGCCTGCGCGATCAACTGCAGCGCTTCCTCAATAAACGGATCGAACGCGCACTGGTCGAGCCTGGTTCGTTCCTGTGGGACGAAATGAAGCAGAACGCCGAGGCCGTCAGTGGTAACGAGCAGAGCGGCGCGCGACTCCTGTACGCAGCCAGCCAGAACGTCTTCGCCCCGGGCAACGTTCGGCTGCACCTCATCGGCCATTCGGCCGGTGCCATCGTGCACAGCTACGTCGTGCAGGAGTTGGCGAAGGTGGGGTGGACGTTTGAATCGGTGAACTTCATGGCTCCCGCCGTCACCGTGGATACGTTCAGAGACACGGTCGTGCCGGAGATCTCCAAGGGGACGGTCAAACGCTACAACCAGTTTCACCTCAGCGAAGAAATGGAGCAGAAGGATCCGACGTGCCGCCCGATTCTCGGTTACGGGCGCTCGCTGCTCTACTTGGTGTCGCAGTCCTTCGAGCACGGCGTGTCGACGCCGATTCTGGGCATCGAAGAACACTACAAGGCCTTCGTCAGCAGCGTCCCCAAAGCAGCGCGCAGTCGTCTAAGTGCCTGGGCGGCGCCGTCGGCAATCTCGACGAGCACTACGCACGGCGACTTTGATGACGACGAAGTCGCACGCGACAGCGTCATCGCGTTGATCAAAGGTAAGGAACTGCCGGAGGCGATGGGTCCGACCGCGGCCGGAGCACGACGCCGCTAGCTCCAAACTGAAAACAAGGAGCGTGAGCGAAGCGAGTTTCCCCTTTTGAGAAAGGGGGATTTGCGATGCGCGCTCAAATCCACCCTGACCCTCCTTTGCTAAAGGAGGGAACCCTCGCTCGAAACGCGCTTCCTTCAGGACCGACAAGTCTACTTGGCTTCCCGTTCAATTTCGGATTAAGGCCGGGAGAAACGTCGCGAACACATTTTCGGCGAGCGCCAAGCCGCGCTCGCCGGGATGTTAGCGCGCCATCGGATTGCACCGGGCGGTCGCACAGCTCTCGGTCCTCTCCACAAAAGTTCACCGCCCTTTCCGTCGCTCTGGCGGATCGGAGATGATTCCGCTAGCAGAGAAACCTTGCGAGCGTAGGGCCAAAGTCGAAGAACGTGTGGAGCAGGTGATGTTTTGGACCGAGGAAGTGGCGCGACGGGTCAGTGGACCCCAGATCGTCAATGATTCAAAGACGCCGTCTGGGCGTGTCCATGTGGGCGCCTTGCGCGGCGTGATCATTCACGATGCGGTGTTCCGGACCCTGCAGGAGCATGGCGTCGCAGTGCGCTACTTGTTCGGTGTCGACGACTACGATCCACTCGATGAGATTCCCGCCGGTCAGGCCGAGCATTTTACGCCCTTCCTCGGCGCGCCGTTGTGCAACGTGCCCGCACCGCCGGGCTCGCTCGCTAGCGACGTGGCGGAGCACTTCATCGGAGAATTCTTCGCGGTCTTTGCGGAACTGGGAGTGCAGACGGAGCAGTACCGCATGCGCGATGTGTACCGCTCCGGACGGTTCAATGAAGCCATCGACATGATCCTGCAGCATGCCGCGGGCGTGCGCCGAATCTATCGCGAAGTGAGCGGCTCCAAGCGAGCGGAGAATTGGTATCCATTCCAAGTCATCTGCGAACGCTGCGGCCGCGTTGGCACCACCGAAGTGACAGCCTACGAAGGCGGCGAAGTCGTCTACACGTGCAGACCAGATCTCGTCACCTGGGCGCATGGGTGTGAATACCGCGGCAAGGTGTCGCCGTTCGACGGACGCGGCAAGCTCCCGTGGAAGCTGGAGTGGACGGCAAAGTGGAAAGTGCTCGGCGTCACGATCGAGGGGGCGGGGAAGGACCACAACACCAAAGGTGGCTCACGCGATGTCGGCGCCGCGTGCTTGCGGGAAATCTTCGGGCAAGCTCCGCCGACGAACATTCCGTATGAGTTTTTTTTGGTCGGCGGCGCCAAGATGAGTTCGTCGCGTGGGGTCGGCGTGTCGGCACGAGAGGTCGCGACGCTGCTCCCCGCCGAGGTGCTGCGCTTCCTGATGATCCGCACGAAGCCCAATCAGCCGGTGAATTTTGCCGCGGACGAGAAGAACATTACGAAACTGTTCAGCGACTTCGACCGTGCGCACTGGCGGTCGTACCATGATCCGAAAGTGACCGACGACGAGAAGCACGCGTATCTGCTGTCGGAGGTGCAACCGGAAGGCGATTTTTACGAAGCGAACTTCCAGCTGGTGTTGGCCCTGCTTCAGCTCCCGCACCTCCTCGATTTAGAGGGCGAGGTGGCGAAGCGCAAAGGCGCACCGCTGACGGATGTCGAGCTGCGGCACCTCCAACGGCGCGTAGCGACCGCCGCGCACTGGCTCGAGTGCTACGCGAGCGAAGACGAGAAGATCGTCTTGCAACAGACGTTGCCGGCCGCGGCGCGCGAACTACGGCCGACGCAAGTCGCGTTCCTCCATCGGCTGGCGTCGGCCTTGGAGTCAGGAGCGTGGGAAGAGGAGGCGCTACAACAACGCATCTTCGCAGTGGCGCGGCTCACGCCAATCGAGCAGCCACAGGCTTTCCAAGCGATCTACCGGGCATTGTTGGCGCGCGACTCCGGCCCCAAGGCGGGCAATCTCTTGGCGTTCCTCGATCGGAACTTCGTGACCACGCGTTTTCGCGAGCTGCCGTACGCGGTCGCGGAATTCTGGGAGGAAAGCGGAATCACACGAGATCAGTTCGAGGCGTGGACGGCGGAGCACAAGAGCTCAATCACCGCGATCGATGTCGAGTTTGCCCTCGCGCCCGAGCCCCAAGCCATTGGTGTTATCGAGTTCAAGATCACGTTGAACGATGGCAAGACGCACATGAAGCGCGTGCGATTTGCGACGTTCGAAGGCGCCGGGGATTTCCAACAGCGCGCGGCTGCATACATCGAAGGGCTGGTAAGAGACGGCCTCCCGGTCACGGCGGTAACACCGCTCAAGCCGTAGGCGCAGGCGGCGCAGGCTTCAGCCTGCGCTCCGCCGCCCACAAAACATCGGAGAGCCATCAGCGCTCCTCTTCGCAGCAATGAGGCTCCACATTTCGAGACTGCCGGCGGATCATCTAGCGCCTTCGCGCCGGTGCCAATGGTTCAAAACCTACAAGTGGGCGGTGGCGTGACCAGGCAACCGCACCGGGACGGCGTGCACTCCGACACCGTCAGTGTCGGAGACGGGCGAACAGTGTGCGTCAGAGTGCCGGGCGGCTCTGTGGACTGTGTGGTGGTGACAGTAGCGGTATCGGTTGGCGTGAGCGTTGGCGCGATACCCGCGAGGGTTCGCGTCGCGGTCGGCGTCGGTGTCGCAGTGGCTGTTGGGCGGGCCGACGAGACCATAGTCAAGGTGAGCGTAGGAGTGGGAGACGACTTGAGTGCGGCATCTTCGCCGCAGCCGCTGGCAAGCCCGCTGCACATCAGAACGGCGAGGATGAATCTTACGACTGTCTCTGGCTGCGCATGCACGCTGTCCGTATAGCATCGTTTCGTGCCCACGAGGGAACTGCCGTTTGCTAGATCTGCGCAATGCCTCAGATGGTTCTCTTCGCTGAATCGGAGCCCGGCTACAGAAATGTTGCGAAGACGCTGTCGGCGAGCATCAGGCCGCGCTCGCTGAGGTGCCAGTGCGACGCGTTCGCCTCCAGCAATCCGTCGCGCTGTAGTTCGGCGGCGTGCGGAAACGCCGAAACGAAATCGACGCCGAAGCGCTCGGCGAATGCGCGCGCCTCGAAGCCGTCGCGCAGGCGCAAGTTGAGAAACACGAATTCGCCTTGCGCTTGGGAGTCAGCGAGTGCTTCCGCGTAGACCCGCGCGTGACCGTGCGTGTTCACTTTCTGGATGTAACCGGTCGGACTCTTCTCGTCGCTCCACCGCCGTCCCGGAACCGGGATGTGGCAGAACGAGTGCGCCCCGGCGCCGACGCCGAGGTATGCACCGCCGCGCCAGTAGTTGAGATTGTGGCGGCACTCGCGTCCAGGGGGTGCATAGTTCGAGATTTCGTAGTGCGCGTAGCCGGCGGCGCCGAGCAGGTCTTGGGTGCGCGTGAACATCGCAACCTCGATCTCCTCCGGCGCTTGGGTGAGCTGCTGCTTGGCGCGCATGGTGTAGAAGGCGGTGCCTTCTTCGAAGGTCAGGTTGTAAGCCGAGATGTGATCGGGCGCGAGTGCGATCGCGGTACGCAAGTCGGCCTGCCATTCTTCCAGCGTTTGGCCAGGGACCGCGAAGATCAAATCGAGATTGATATTGTCGAAGCCTGCGGCGCGGGCGAAATGGATCGCCGCAATCGCTTCCTGGTCGTCGTGAATGCGGCCGAGCGTCTTCAGATGCCGCGGGTTGAACGACTGCACACCGAAGCTGATGCGATTGATGCCGGCATCGCGAAAGCCGCGCAGTTTGTCCAGCGTGATCGTGCCGGGATTGGCTTCGAGCGTGATCTCGGGACAGGAGGCGGTAGGCAGAGGACGGTAGGCAGAGGTGGGGTCGGCAGAGTCCGCCGGCTGCCCACTATTCAGGGGCCATATTCTACGCACCGCGGCCAGCACTCGTGCGATTGATTCGGGCGCAAACAGCGATGGCGTGCCACCACCGAAGAAGATGGTTCCGACTTCGCCCTGCCACTCCGGCTGCGCGGCGTAGTGGTCCAGCTCATGAATCAACGCATCCGTGTACTCCGCCTCCGGCCACTGTGTCGCTGCGTGCGAGTTGAAGTCGCAGTACGGACACTTCGCGTGGCAATAGGGGATGTGGAGATAGAGCGAGAAGCGGGGCATCGCTCACCACGTATAGCGGATCGGTGCGGTCAAGGTTAGCCTTGATCAGATCAATGAATTTCAACGCAGAGACGCGGAGACGCTGAGAAGAAGGAGAAATCTGGCAGAGGGGAGTCGGAACCGCATTGCTCATGAGATCTGAGAACTCCGACCCTCTGCCGTTCTTCTTCCCCGATCCTCTGCGTCTCTGCGCCTCTGCGTTGATCCTTTTTCAGACCATCCTTTGGCCGCGCTTAGCCCTCCCACGGATACGTGTCGAACGGAAACTCTTTGCAGCCGCGCTGGCCGGCAGTGGGATAGTCCTTCTTACCGAAGCCGCGCGACCAATTCGCCAGCTCACGGAAGATGCGGCACTTGTCTTTCTGCGTCGGCAGGCGCGGATCGTTATCGACGGCGGTGAGCACACTCGCCTGTGTGACGAAATCAGGCGACATGTGGACGCCACCGCTCGCGGGTGTATCGAGGACGATGAACTTGGCGCTTGTTGCGCTGCCGTCGTCCCAGGCGGCCCACGTCGGTTGTTGACCGTCGCGCCCACGCCCGGGCGCGCCGCGGTATGCGAACTCGGCCCAGTACGACCTCATCTGCGCGCTGAGCGCCAGGCGGCCGGGCTCGTTGTCTTTAGTGAAGAGCTGATTGCCTTCGCGCCCGAGATTGAAGTGGCCGAAGACGAAGGGAATCTCGAAGCCGTGCGCGGCGCCGAGCATGACCGACAGATCGGCGCCGAGCATGTGGGGCTCTTCGTCCCAATCGAAACGATAGACGAACACGCTCGGTCCTTGCGAAGCGCGCATCTGCCACGCGGGCTCGTCGGCACCGGTCGCCTTCCACATCTTGGCGAGATACTCGGCGCTCAGGATGTAGTGCTGCTCGTCACGTAGGCGCGGGATGAGCCACAAAATCCGTCGCACGCGTGCCGGATCGCCGAACATGAACAGCTTGTTTTCATCGCGATTGGTGCCGAGGATCACGGGCACTTGGTTGTAGCCACCGCGCGCGAAGCACTGCATCGGATCATCGGTCGGCAACACGACGCCGTCGCGGAAGACTTTGGGCATATCGATCATGCCCAGGCCACGCGCCGGCGTATACGTTTTGAGGATGCTGAGGCTCGTCTGTCCGCGCAGATAGCGTTCGACGTCGACGTCGCTCATTCCGGCCAGACGTGCCTTGGCCGACGCGCGATCGGTTGCCTGGCCGTCTGCGATCAGGAGCCGCAGCAACGCTTCGTTGGAACTGTTCGCGGCGCCCGGCTCGGGATCGTCGCTGAAGTGCTCCGCCTCGATCACATCGCTCAGCTGCAAGCCGCCGCTCTCGACGATGGCGCGCTGAAACAAACCGTTCGCTTGCGGTGACAACAGCAGCGTGAAGACGTTGGTGCCGCCGGCCGATTCGCCGAAGATGGTCACGTTGTGCGGATCGCCGCCGAACGTCGCCACGTTGTCGCGCGTCCATTGCAGCGCACGGAAAAGATCGAGCGTGCCGAAGTTGCCCGAGCGATCCAGATCGGTGGTGCCCGCACCGCGCAGCGCCGGGTGGCGGAACCAGCCGAACGGGCCAAGGCGATAGTTGATCGTGATGACGACCAGCTTGTCGGTCGCCGCCAGGTTGCCGCCGTTGTAGAAACCGCCCTCGCCGATCGAATTGCCGCCGCCGTGAATCCACACCATCACCGGCAGACGCGCGTCGTTCTTCGGCACGTCACTCTCCGCAACGCGCGGCGCGTACACGTTGAGGTAGAGACAGTCTTCGCTGCCGACCGGCTCACCCGCGCGCCCCTTGACGCCGCCGAGCGGGCTGGCGAACTGGGTACATGGCGAGCCGAATTCGATCGCCTCACGCGTGCCGCTCCACGACTGCGGCGGCTGCGGCGCGCGCCAGCGCAGTGCGCCGACCGGCGGCGCGGCAAACGGAATCCCGAGCCAGGCATGATTGCCGTACTGCCCGACGTAACCCACCACGGCGCCGGAGGACGTCACGCGATGCGAGGCGGAATCGAGCGCACGCGGCTCGCGCTCCTCGTGCGCGCAGCCAGCGCTCATCATCACGGTGATCAGAACCGTAGCCAGTAGTGGACCCCAACAAGTTTTCCGCGCCATCGTCCCTCCCGTTTTTCTGAATCGCTGCGTACCATACCGCCATCGCGGGTTAGTTTGAAAGTACCGGCGACGATTGTTGACGTTGATGGATTTGCGGGCATTCGCCGGGCAACTCATGTCGTGTCTCGCCAGTGTTGGTAACATGCGATCTTCTCTGAAGCGTAGGGGCGACCCAATCGTCGCCCACCCTGTTAGT
>JBGOUW010000458.1:0-4136 GCA_041477755.1 Binatia bacterium | reverse complement strand
ATCGACGGCCAGCACGAACACCACTGCATCAACCCGGCGGGCTACCGTTTCCATATCGGTTGCTTCCGCGACGCGCCCGGTTGCGTGGTGTGGGGTGCTCCGACGGCGGAGGACACCTGGTTCCGCGGCTTCGCATGGCGCTATGCCCTGTGCGGCGGTTGCAGCGCGCATCTGGGCTGGCGTTTCGAACCGATCGAGTCGGGCTTCTTTGGATTGGTGCTGAACCGGCTGGTGACCCAGGAGATCGAGCGACTAGATTCGTAGCGCGCGCTGCACGACAAGGTCTAGCTAGGCGCGCGCACGCGCGTGCTCACGCGCGGCATCCCGGCGCGCCGCGCCGATGGCCCGCGCGATCTGGCGCGCGTCGCGGTCACCGGTGCGGCGCCAAAGCCGCTCTACCGCCAGGCGCAACCGCAGTTGCGGCGTGAGCACTTTGCGCAGCAGGCGAAGCTGGTCAGCGGGTGGCAGCGCCTTGAAGCGGGCACTGAGTACTCGCACTGGATCAGGGGCAGTAGACATAGGATCTCTCACTCGCTGCTTTGCGCAGAGCATAACACTTGCCGCATGGACGGCGAAGCGCTCAGCGTGTCGCCGACTGCCCACTGCCGTCTTCCTACCGCTACTGTCTCCCCCCCACCCATTCAGCGCGTTGCTGAGGGCGATGTTTAGGCACTTGATGGATTCATCGACAACGGTCGGTGTTGCTGCCGTCGAGTCGCTGGAGCAAGCTACTCGTACGGGCGCTCCACGTGCAGACCAGTCAAGGGCTCAAAGTGTTTGGCGTTCAGCGTCGCTAGAACCAGGCCGTGATGAAGAGCGGTCGCCCCAATCAACGTATCGAGGAACCCGACGCCGTGGCTGAGCGAGAAGCGCCGATACCAAGAAAGGGCGGCAACGCAACACGACCAAGATCTCTACGCAACGGCGGAGCGTGAACTGGCGGCACGCGGAAACGCATTCCCTGTTGTTGCGATCACACCAGGATACAACACGAACCAGGCGCTCGGTTACAACTACCGACACTGGCACGAGATGTTCAACGCACGCCAGCTGTTGGGACTTTCCATCTTGGGAGAGTGTATCGTCCAGATCGAAGAGCAGTCCCTACGTGAGCTGTTCCTGTGTCTTTTGTCCGGGACACTGGAATTCAACAACATGTTCGCTTCCTACAAGGGCGAGGGGACGGGGGCGGTCCGCCACATGTTCTCTCATCACATCTTGAAGCCGGAGCGAGTGCCGCTTGAGGCAAACTTGTGGGGCACTCCGAAGAGTTCGGGCTCATTCTCAACGCTCTTCAAGAGCCGTATTTTGCGAGCCCTTGAGTATGCTCAAGACCCATTCGAGGTGCGCCTCGTGCATGGTGCAAGAAAGAGCGGCGAAAAGGTTTTTGGCTTGTCGGAGCGCCTTGGTCATCTGGTTGCTGAAGACTTCTCGAGCTTTCAGGCGAGCGGTGAACTCTACCTCTCGTGTGGAGATTCCAGCCGCACGGACTTAGAGACTGACAGCGTTGATGCGGTGATCACAGATCCGCCGTTCTTCGACAACGTTCACTACTCGCAACTGGCTGACTTCTTCCACGTGTGGCAACGCCACTTCCTGGGTGAGGTGGGGCCACTCGTTGAACCAACGACTCGCGCCTCAGCGGAAGTACAGAACAGTGAGGCGGCCATATTTACGGCCCGCCTCACTGCGGTGTGGACCGAGTGTCGTCGGGTGCTCAAGAAAGACGGCCTACTCGTGTTCACCTATCACCACTCCCGGCCGGAAGGCTGGTCGTCGATTCTTAAAGCCGTAGTGGATGCCGGGTTCGCGGTTGTTGCCGCGCACCCAATCAAAGCAGAGATGTCGGTAGCAACCCCGAAACGCCAGGCGAAAGAACCGATCGATCTCGATATGATCGTAGTTTGCCGAAAGTGCAGTGCTCGACCAGCCTCACCCACAGCTGCCGACTTCTGGCCCGAGGTGATGGCGGTGGCCACCCGCCAAGTTGCAAGGCTTCGTTCGACTGGTCGTTTATTGAGCCGGAATGACCTGCGTGTGATTGTGATGGCACAGCTTCTCCGGCAGCTGTCGCAAACACCCAGGACCGACGCTGCGCTGGAAACCCTTGCAGAGAACTCTGCTGGGATCGAACGAGCAATCGAACAGCTGACGAGTGTCCAGCAACAGAACTAGCTGGCAATGCGTTCGACACCATCGAGCGTGATCTGGTCTGAGGTGCGGTCGTAGAGCTTCGTAGTCCGCGGCGACTTGTGTGCTGCAATCTGCTGCGCGTGCTCCGAGGTACCGCCGTTCTCGAGGTAGGCGGCGATGCCGGATGTCTCTTGCGACATCACATGGAAGGGCGGATGCGCCAGCTGGTGCCGTTTCGTGGCGACTGCAAGCACAGAAGGGCCATGCGCTTGACATGTTTGGAGGTGTGTCGTCTGGGTGATTTCGCGGTGGTGAATCGTACCGGGCTGTTCACCAGCACGAACCACGAACACGAGTCACGACTACACGATCCGGCCCGGCCGCGCGGTGGTGTAGGCGCCGTGCTCAACGACGACCTGACCGTTGACTACCACCTGATCGATACCCACCGCGCTGCGCACGTAGCGATTGGCGTCGCCGGGGAAGTCATGGACGAAGACTTCCTCACCGCGGTCAATCGTCGCCGGGTCGAACACCACCAGATCGGCGGCGTAGCCCGCCTGCAGCAGGCCGCGGTTGGCGATGCCCCACGCCTGCGCGGGCTCGAACGTGAGGCGATGGACGGCACGTTCCAGAGTGAAGTCCTGGCGCTCGCGCACGAAGCGAGCCAGCAGGTACGCGGTATCGCCGGCGCCGCAGAACTGCGAGATGTGCGCGCCGGCATCGGACGCGCCGATCAACACGCGTGGATGATCGAGAATCTGCGCGACGATCACCGGGTCGGCGTGGATCGCGCCGCGGATCTGGAACTCGGTGCGCAGTCCGTCCTTGATCGCGATGTCGAGCACCGCTTCACTGAGCTGCACGCCGCGCTCTTCGGCAATCTCCGCCAAGCGCCGACCGCGCAGCGGCGCGTTCTCAGCGCAGAACGTTTCGCCGATGGTGGTGAACATCCACAGGCCGAAGAGGAACATCCCCTGCTGGACGAGTTCTTCGCGCTTCGACGGATCGGCGAAGGCGGCGAGGCGTTCGGCCAACGGCAGCTTCATCAGCGCATTCCACGCCGGCAACCCGAAGAGAAGGAATGAAGTCTCGGACAGGCGCATGTTGAGATCGAACGTGCGCGGCATCGATTGGCCGTAGACGCGCGCCCCGCGCGCCTGCTGCTCTTCCAGCTTCGCGATCGAGTCCTTCCACAGATCAGGACTCTGCGGACTGAAGACGATCGGTGCGAGCGTACACATGATGCCGCTGGCGAGCGAAATCTCGCCCAGCTCTTCGATACAGCGCAGTTGCTCGGCCGGATCGTAGAAGATCGGCACCGTCTGCATCACGCCGCGGCCGGCCTCGGCCATCGCTTGCGCCAGCGCGATGCGTTCGCGCGTGTCCGCAAAGCGGCTCGGCACTGGACGCATGTCTTCGTCGATGTCGACGTACGACGTCGATAGCCCGCCCGCACCCGCCGCGATCGCTTCCTTCAATACGCGGCACATCTCCTTCAACTCGTCGTCGGTCGCCGTGCGTTCTTGCGCCGCATCGCCCATCACGTAGAGGCGCAGGGCCGAGTGTCCGACCAACGTCGACACGTTGATGCCGAGGTTCGGGCGAATCGCATCGAGGTATTCGGCGAAGCTCTCCCACGTCCACGGCACACCTGCATCGAACGTCGCGAGCGGAATGTCTTCGATCTGCTTGAACATCATGGCGAGCTTGCGCGACTTGCCCTTGTGCACCGGCGCCAGCGACAGCGAGCAGTTGCCGAGCACGACGGTGGTCACACCGTGCAGCAACGATGGTGTCGCCAGGCGGTCCCAGCAGATCTGCGGATCGTAGTGCGTATGGATGTCGAGGAAGCCGGGCGCGACCACTTTGCCGGTGGCGTCGATCGTCCGCGCCGCCGCGCCCGCGATTGGGCCAACCGACACAATGCGATCGCCGGCCACGGCGACATCGCCGACGAACGAAGGCTTGCCGGAGCCATCCACAATGCGCGCGTTCTTGAT
>JBGOUW010000411.1:0-4566 GCA_041477755.1 Binatia bacterium | reverse complement strand
CCCCGGCTCGAAGTATGCCGACCACGCGCGCGGCAACGTCGCGCTACGGCGCGAGTTGGCCACCATCTTCGCCACCAAGACCACGGCCGAGTGGCGCGCATTCGGGCTCAAGGCCAACACGCCCCTGGCCCCGGTGAACGATGTGAAGTCGATCACGCGCGATCCGCAGTTCGTAGCACGGCTGCCGTTTCGCCCGCATCAACAGCACGGCACCGAGCTGATGCCGTCGCCGATCAAGTTGCTCGACGAAGTGCTGCCGGTGCCGTCCAAAGCCGCCGTGGCGGCGGGATGCGACACCGACACGGTGCTGGCCGACGTGCTCGGCTACGATGCCGAGCGCATCGCCGCGCTGCGTCGCGCCGGCGCGCTTGGCTGACCGCAACGACATGAGTCTGGAGATCCGGATCGCCGTTGACGCGGATCTCGCCGCGCTCGTGCGGCTCGCCGCCGCTTTTCGCGATCACCTCGGACGCTCGACGCCGACGGATGCTGAGTTCCGTATGTAGATTGCGCTGCTGTTGCGCGATCGACATAGTGAGTTTTTCCTCGCTCGCGATGCGAGCGGTACCGACCTTGGCTACGTGCAGGCTCGCTACCGCCACTCGGCATGGACTTCGGGGCTCGATATGGAACTCGAGGATGTCTTCGTGCTCAGCGGAGCACGCCGCTGCGGCCGCGGACGGCAACTGGTTGAGTTCGCGATCGCTCGTGCCGTACAGAAGGGTTGTCGCTTGATCGGGCTCAATACCAACGAACGCAACGCCGGTGCGCTCGCACTCTATCGATCACTGGGATTTGCTGCCGAGCGCGCGTTGTGGAACGGCGCTCGGCAGCTCTGGCTCGAACGGCCTCTGGACTGAGGCGCCTGCATTCACGGCTCATCAGTTCAAGTCGAAGTCGATCAGCCCATTCGTTCCCGGCACGCCGGCCGGCGACGAGGCATCGGCTTTGGCGATGATGATCCCGCCGAAGAAGCCCTGAAAGGGCAGCGCGCCGTAGTAGGCGAGTTGTTGGCCGTCGTGGCTGTACGCCGCCATGCTGTTGGGCAGGAAGCTGGTGCCAGGCTGCGGGGTCTCGCCCGATCCGTTGGGGCTGATGAACCAGATCTCCTGTCCCGTTGACCGAGTGGACTGGAATGCGATGCGCTGACCGTCCGCCCGCAACACCGGGAACTCATCGCGAAAGCTGTTGTTGGTCACGCGGGTGATGTTCGATCCGTCGGGATTCATCAAATAGATTTCGAGGTTC
Organism: Binatia bacterium; assembly: GCA_041477755.1. GTDB lineage: Bacteria > Desulfobacterota > Binatia > HRBIN30 > JACQVA1 > JACOST01. The sequence goes on along the minus strand of JBGOUW010000411.1, from coordinate 3,318 downwards.
TCGGCCTTCGCGTCGTGCGCGATGTGGAGCGTCGAGGCGAACACGATGCGGTTGCCCACCCAATGAGGCGAGTTAAATCGCTCACCCGGATCCGGCAGAATCGTCGTCACGCCGGAGCCGTCAGCGTTGATCACTTTGATTCGACCGCGCCCGACCGTGTCGGCGAACACGATGCGATTGTTGTCGGGGCTCCACGACGGTTCGCCAACGTCGGACTCGTCCGGGGTCAGGTCGGCGCGTCCGGAGCCATCGGCGTTCATGGCAAAGATATGGTAGCGCAAGCCGCCGTTTTGGTCGCGCACACTTGACGACCAGACGATGCGCATCCCGTTGGGACTCCATTCCGGATCGCGGTCGAACGCATCGGTGGTGTTGGTGAGATTGACCTTCCCCGATCCGTCAGTGTTGAGCAGCACGATGTCGTTGATCAAGCCCACATCGGGAGCGGCGCACACAATGCGCTGGCCGCTGACCATGCCCGTGGTCGGCGTCCGAGTTGGCGATGGCGTCGCCGTGGGTGTGGAATTGATCAGCGGCGTTGTAGGCGTGGCAGTGGCCGGCGGACGGGAATGCGTCGGCGTCGGCGCGCTGCCGTCCCCGGCCGCCACGGTTCCAGAAAACGGCTGGCCGTTGATCGACATCATCAAGCTGCCGCCACCCCCACCCAAGCCTGGCAATGTGCCGCTGATGCTCACGTCGATGGTTCCGCCATTGCCATCGGGGACGCTGCCGGTGACCGTGAAGACGCCGGTATCCAAGTTGACGTCGCCGGCGACCGGGCCGGAGGTGACCACCGCGGACGCACCGCCGAAGAAACTCGCCGCCGCCGCGTCACGAATGACGAACGTACCGGTGGCGTCTCCCATGCCGTCCACAGCCAGCGTCACGGTGGCGTGGCGGCCATCGTTGAGCGCGGCGGCGCCGAAGAACTGGCCGGTGAGCGGACAGCTGTTCAGCGCGTTGTTCACGGCGATAATCAGCTCTTCAACGGTCACTTCATCGTCGTGACCGGCATCGAACGACGGGCATTGCTGGAGCGGCGTTGTGCCGAGCGCAATGTTGACGCCCACCACCAACTCCTCGACGGTTACCGCCCCATCGCGGCTGCAGTCGCCGTCGCATGCGCCCGAGGCCCAGGCACTCGGCTGCGCCAACGACATCACGAATATCACCGCAACAATCAGCTTCAGCATCGCTGTTCCTCCTCCGCCCGGTAAGGGGCAGACCAACTGCTTCCAACACGGAGGGCGTTCAAAGCGACTGAACAGTGTTCATTGGTGGATGAACAGGAGCCGTTCGGTAGTCAGAACTGCCAGCGGATCGGCAACCGCGGATCCGGGCGATAGCTGCAGAACGTACCGGTCTTGATGGTGGTGGCGAGGTAGCGTCCGAGGCGCGCATCGCCGTCGCTGATGCGCTTGATGGTCGTCCTGATGGCGCGGGTAACGTTCACCCGTGCGCGTTCGGCACCGGCCGCGCCTGCGGAGCCGTGGTCACCCAAGCCGACGGCAGCGGCCAGTTGGTCGGCGAACATCTCGATCTCGGCGCGCAGTTTGCTCGCGCGCCCGAGGTCGTTAAATCGAATCGCCTCGTCCAATTGGTCGCGCAGACCTTCGATGCGCTGCTTGTCGATGGCGCGAGCGTGCGCGCGCTCGGCGCTTGATGCAGATGTTGGTGATGCGGCTGGCGGTGCCGGCGCCGCCAGGTCGGTGGCGTGAAACTCGCGGCCGGGATGCTGCAGCAGTTGGCTGATACAGCGCAGTCCCTTGGTATCCTTGAGGCGCAACACTATCGCGCCGCTACCTACGCTCCAGTACTGTCCCTCGAAGTGAAAGAGGCCGCGCACGCCGTCGGGTTGGTGGTCCTTGGCTGGTGACGGCTGGTGGTCAGAACCCGCGTGCGATTCGGGTTGAGTGCGCTTGGTTTGCAGACTGATCAGACGAGCGGAACGCACGAGCCGCAGGCCCCCGCTCGCCGCCGCAACCGGGACCGGCTCTTCCAGTTCAACGAAATTGCTGTCGGCGTTTGCGCCCATGGCGCGTAGCTGCGCCGCGAGGCTGACCATGCCGAGTGCGTCCGCAGTCGCGAGTGCGTGCGCCGCCAGGTCGGAGGCGCGCTGGCGATCGCCAACGTGGCCGCGCGTCAACAAGGCGCAGGCGTAGGCGTACTGGGTGCGCGCCAGCCATGGTTGGCCGTGCATCCGGGCGTTACGTGCCAATGCATCTTCGAAGTGCTGTGCCGCATCGTCCCACCGCGCCATCGTTGCCGCGAGGACGCCCAGATAGTAGGTCGCTGCACCGAAGTTGACACTGGCACCGTATGCGATGGTGCTGTCCGCATAGGGGAGCAGCAGATCGTACAAGATCGCCGCGCGCCTGCGATCGCGCAGATACGAGCATACCTCTGACAGATACGGCAACACGCCCAGGCGGCGTTCGCGCTGGAGATCGGCGAATTCTTGGTGCGCGACCTGCTCGAATTCGCGCCGCGCTTCCGGCTCCTGCGCCAACTCGCGGTAGATGAGGGCGAGAAATGTGTGCGGCACGGGGTTGAAGGGATAGCGCTCCACGAACATCTGTATCATCGGCAACTGTTGCGCCAGTTGGCCGAGCTCGCGCTGGGCCACGAACACCTGCACCAATGGATTGATCCGGATATCGGCGCGCTCGGCGAGCGGTGTGGCTTCTTGCGCCAGCGCAATGGCATCGGACCACTGTCCGCGCCACAGCGCGCGCATCGCGCGCAGGTTCACACACATCCACCGGTAGCGGGAACGGCCCAACGTAGTGGCGAGCGGTATGTAGGTTGCCAGCTCGGCATCCAATCGATCGCCTTCGCCGCCGTTCATCAGATCGATTAGGCGCCACGTGCGCCCTTGGATCGCCAGCTCGCGGTCGCCAAGTCGATCGCCAAGTTGCGCGATCTCGGTGGCGATGGTGAGTCGGTCGGCAAGGTAATCCGACCGCCAGAGCACGAAGTGTTGCGCGCTCAACACGTGCGCCAGTGTCACCGGGTCCGCAAGCTCGCGGGCCATCGCCAGCGCTTGCCGGACCAGGGTGATGCCGCGATCGCGATCGGAGATCGCCAAGTCCGCCGCCAGTCGCGCGAGCAACCGTGCCCGCCGGGGACCGTCGCAGAGTTCGTTGCCCAGAGAGGCGAGGGCTTCTTCGATCAGCGCAACGACCGCCGGATCGGCGGTGGTTTGCGGGGTGCCGACCCCGCGGTCCGCAAAGCCGAGGGCGGCGCGTGCAAGCTGCGCCGGCGCCGCCAGTCGTCGGGCGATGGTGGCTGCGTGCGCAAAGGTCGCGCGAGCGTCTT